>NZ_JABXWD010000198.1 GCF_019173545.1 Candidatus Magnetobacterium casense
GAGGCACTCGTCTCGATGGTGATACTGCTGTTTGTTCTGGTCGCTCTGTTGCAGACAGTTACCGTTGCCAGCAATGTCACATACAAAAACGAACTCAGAGACGAGGTCACAAAGATAGTCAAGGAAGAACTCGAGGCCACAAGAGATGCCAATTTCGACGCAGTACTGACAGGTACGTGTGAAAAATGTACCTCGCCAAACACATATACCAGGCAGTTTAAAAATGCAAGTATTAACTTTGGTATAGTCAAGACGGTGACCGTCCTTGATCCCAACAACAAACGGGTAGACATCACCGTAACGTGGGCATTCAAGGGCGAAACGATGAATTATACCGTAAACACACTCATAAGCAGATGAAAACTATGCAGAACAAAACAAGACAAAGCGGTTTCACATTAACGGAGCTTGTAGTGACGCTGTTTATACTCAGCGCCATAATGGCGGCAACCTTTGCGTCTTTTATTACGCTGTCAAAGAGCTTTAAGAACGTGACAAAGGTTACTGAATCCCATATGGAGGACATTGCAGGCCTTGACATCATGCGATATGACATAGAGATGGGCGGCTACGGCCTACCGCGTGCCTACTTTCCCCCGGCGCTGGATATCGTATACACCGAGGCCATTTCTACTACGACCTACGGGACAGACCCTTCTATCTTAAACGATGCCCCCTCTAACGAACCACTCACCTACAGGTTTTCTGATAACACGGGAGGTAACGGCTCCGACGTGCTGGCGGTAAAGTCCCTCGCCGTTGCACTGACAAACGTATCAGAGAAGTGGACTTTCGTCTACTACGACGGCACAAGCTGGGTCTACAGATTGTGGAATGACCCGCGCTACGACTTCAAAAACACCGAGAGGGTTATCTTTGTATCAACAATAAACAAGGTGCTCCAGACCTCCGGAGGTAATTGGCAGTTTACACTCAATAACTGGCCCGTACACGACAGTGTTAATATGCCTACGCCGGGAAGTATTGACATTGCCTTTATTATGTATGGAGTGGACAGCACCAGCAACTTGAGAATGCCATTTAATCGTGTAGACTACTTCCTGTACAGGCCCCCGACGAATTTCCCCTCAAGGTGCAATCCCAATACGTACACGCTCTACAGGGCCGTGATAAATCAGGCAACGGGAGCACGAGATATCCAACCCCTGCTTGATTGCGTGGCAGACATCCAGTTGGCCTTTGGCCTGGATACAAATGCCGATAACATAGTCGATTCCTGGACAACCAGCGCCATACCAACTACGGCAGACCTGTTGCAACAGCAGTTGAAGGAACTCAAGGTGTTTATGCTCGTGCAGGAAGGACAGTTTGACCCCGACTTTACCTTCGTAACCAATCCGGCCAACCAAATGGTGATCGGAGATAGCAGCATTACCGTTAAGACCTTTGATTTCACAACACCCGTCAACTTCGGCACGGACTATGTGCATTACAAGTGGAAAATATATAAAATGGTAACTAAACCACTAAATCTTATGTGAGGCGGAGCGTATGAAGATACTTAAAAATGAAGCCGGCTTTGGCCTTGTGCTAACGATGATGTTTGCGCTCCTTGCGCTGGCTCTTACGGGGGCGCTGATGTTTGTTGTGATGCAGGAGTCAAAGCTCTCCGGCTCGGTGAAGCGTTATGCCTCTACAATGGAGGCCGCCAGAGGCGGTGTGGCAATAGCAAAAGACTTCATCGTCACAGGCAAGACAAGTCCCGCCTATGGCACCGTGCAGTACGCCACCTGTACAGCGGACAGAGTAGCGAGATCAACCTATGACCCTGATAACACCTACCAGTGGACCTCGTGTAACGCCTACACGGACTATAACTCTAACGTATGCACTACTGCAAATGCCACAAGCGCCGACCCAAAGGTGTGTCCCGACTTCATATCCACCTTGGGAGACTACACGGTGTACACGAAATTCGCCGATAATAAGCAAATAATCACAGGTAATACGTACAACGTTATCACGATCTCAGTATACGCAGAAAATCCAGCCCTGCTCAGAGAGTCCGTAAACATGCTCTTCCTCTACCTCTTGAGGATAGATTAAGGGTGATACGCTTTGCTAATTCCTCCGCAATAACGCTATCATAACTCTATACGTGATGATAGACCTGCACACGCATACGATCCTCAGCGACGGACAACTGATACCATCGGAGCTTGTGCAGCGCGCTGCGGTAATTGGCTACCGGTGCATAGCGCTGACTGACCACGGTGACGCCTCAAACCTTGAGTTCATTATTCCCAGGACGGTCAAGGTCGCCAGGGAACTCAGCAACCACACCACGGTAACGGTGATCCCAGGGGTGGAAATCACCCACGTACCACCGGAGTTAATCGGGGAGATCGTGGCAGAGGCAAGGGGCTTGGGTGCACGCCTTGTCGTGGTACACGGAGAGACGATCGTGGAACCGGTCAAGGTGGGAACAAACAGGGCTGCCATAGAGGCCGGCGTTGACATCCTGGCACACCCCGGACTCATCACCGACGAAGACGTCATACGCGCCAGAGATATGGGCGTAACCCTTGAGATCACGGCACGGAGCGGACACAGTCTCTCAAACGGCTATGTTGCGGCAACAGCTGTCAGGCTCGGGGCAAGCCTCGTCATCAACACCGATACGCACAGCCCGGGAGACTTAATCAACCGACAACGCGCATACACCATCGGCCTGGCCGCAGGAATGTCGCCCCAGGCAGTGCAGCAATGCTTCAAACGCTCAGAGGATATCGTCAGCAAGGCGTTGAGGTGGTAGCACCACGATCAACCGTGGTTGCCAGGGGTTAAGCCACTTTTATATTTTCGTAGCATGGCATTGTTACTGTGCTTAAGCGATGTAACCACGTCGGACTGGAGTGTTAAGCAAGAAAGCATAAGTAGCTATAACAAGCAGGAAGGGGTCAAGGGGTCAGCGACCCCCGGCATAAAAGGGGGCTGGCCCCCTTGCGGGGTGGGTCTGAGGGAGGGGCGGAGGGGGTGAGGCACCCCTGCCACAAACCGCCTCCCTTCTTTCTTTTCTTCAGAAGAGGTGTCCGGTCACGCGATGCTGTCCTTAAAGTCCAGATATTTCCTGAACTCATCCTCAAAGTTGTCGCTGAATATTGCTCTGCCGAGGTTTTCGCACACTTCCTGTAGTGGCCAGCCCCTGACCTCGTCGATCTCATCGCTGTTGAAGTCAATGGCGCCTGTGTGCGTATAACGATACGTGTGTACCAGCTCGGACTCGTAACTGTTGCTGTGGATGTAGCAGTACATGAGTTCCGGTGGTGTATTTGGCCCGGCAACTGTAAGTAGCGACGCTGATATTATCCCGAGTTCCTCACGCATCTCACGCACCAATGCGGCCTCTACCGTTTCACCGTGGTCTACGTGTCCGCCCACGGAGGTGTCCCACTTGCCGGGGGCCACGTCCTTGTTCATCGAGCGTTTCTGGAGTATCAGGTCTCCGGCTGCGTCAAATACCAGGACGTGTACCACCCGGTGCAGGAGGCTGTTATTGCCATGGACTTCGCCACGACTGGCCACGCCTATGATTTCGCCATCCTCGTTGACTATGTCCAGCAGTTCCGTCTCTTGCATGTTATGACAGTTTCCTCCTTAATATTTCGTTGACCAGCTTGGGATTGGCCTTGCCCTTTGTCGCCTTCATGACCTCGCCCACGAAAAACCCCATGAGCTTGACCTCTCCTGCACGGTAACGCTCCGTTTCGGAAGGATTGGCGGCAATGATGTCGGCGATGGTCTGTTCCAGTTGTCCTTGGTCGCTTATCTGCACCAGGCCCCTGTCCTTGACGACCTCCTGGGCGGACTTGCCCGTTGTGAACATGTCCTCAAAGACGACCTTGGCTATCTTGACGCTTATGGTGCCATCGTCTATGAGCTTTATAAGTCCCACCAGGTCGATGGGGCGCAGTTGCAGCGATTCAAAGGCCACTGCCTTTTCGTTGAGCAGGCGCATCAGTTCGCCCATGATCCAGTTGCTGGCGGCCTTGGGATTGGCACCGCCACGGACGGCCTCCTCAAAGAAGACCGCTACCTGCTTGTCCGACGTCAGGATGTCGGCATCGTACTGGGGCAGGTTATAGACCTCGATAAAGCGCCCCTTCAGGGTATCGGGCAGTTCCGGCATCGCAGCCCTGATTGTGTCGATAAACTCCTCCGATACGGCAATTGGGATGAGGTCCGGCTCGGGGAAGTAGCGGTAGTCGTGTGCCTCCTCCTTGGAACGCATCGATTGCGTCACGGATGCGGCCACGTCCCACAGCCTCGTCTCCTGGGTGATGGTGCCGCCGGCCTTGAGTACTTTTTCCTGACGCTTTATTTCGTATTCGAGTGCCTTTTCCACAAACCGGAACGAGTTGATGTTCTTGATTTCGGTCTTTGTGCCGAGGACCTCGGTGCCGTATGGTCTCAGTGAGACGTTTGCGTCACAACGCAGGGAGCCTTCCTCCATGTTGCCGTCACAGACATCGAGGTAGCGCAGTATCCCCCGGAGTTTGCGCATAAATGCGGCTGCTTCCCTGGGACTACGAATGTCTGGTTCGGTCACGATCTCCATCAGCGGCACGCCCGCACGATTGAGATCAACCAAGCTATGGTGAACGCTGCCCTCGTGGATGTTCTTGCCGGCATCTTCTTCCATGTGGATGCGCGTAATGCCGATGGTCTTTTCCCCGTCTTCGGTGGTGACGACGACGGAGCCGCCAATGCAGATGGGCAGTTCGTACTGGCTTATCTGATAGCCTTTGGGCAGGTCGGGGTAGAAGTAGTTCTTGCGTGCAAAGCGGCTGTAGGGCGCTATCCGGCAGTTGGTTGCCAGTCCCGCCCGGATGGTAAATTCCAGCGCCCGCTTGTTCATCACGGGCAGCACCCCGGGCATCCCTATGCACACGGGGCAGGTGTGGGTGTTGGGCTGTCCACCAAAGCGCGTCGTACAGCCACAGAACATCTTCGTCGCAGTAGACATCTGCGCGTGTATCTCCAGTCCAATGACAACCTCGTAGTTGGTTGCCGCATCTCTCTTAGTCATACGGTCAAACGCCTCCTTAATTCAAAAGAAGGGAGAAAAAAAGAAGGGGGGCGGCTCTGCCCCCCCCTCAGACCCCCCCTGCAAGGGGACCAGTCCCCTTGACCCCATCTTTAGCTTATTCACAGTGGGGTGCTGAAATATGTTGACTTGTTAATTTGCCTTAATAGGAATACATCACGACTCATATGTATTGTGTCTCAGTCAAGATTCTATCTTTTATTTCTCTTCTCAGGTCATTTTTTGGCACAACATCTGCTTTCATACCAAGCAGCTCTGACAGATAATTCTCCAACCCCACAAGGGTAAGAAGACTAACGGATTTGCTGAAATCAACCAATATATCCACATCGCTTTTAATGCCTTCATTACCAGTTGCAAACGATCCAAATATCCCTAGTTCCCTGACACTGTACTTGTCAGTAATTTCTACCCTATGCGTTCGTATTATCTGTTTTATTTCACTTAAAGTTTTCACTGATTTTTTATCCGCACATGACCATATTATCTACATTATACCATACATATATTGTTTAAAGAAATAAATCCAATAGCAGGTGCATAGGTAGCACTCCAGCCCGGCGTGGTCACATCGCTTAAACACAGTAACAATGCCATATTACGATAAATATAAAAGTGGCTTAACTCCTGGCAATCACGGCTGATTGTGGCGCTACCATACTTTTACGCATCCTGGATTCTTGGTCAAGCCAGGAATGACACAATTGGAAAACGGCTGTAACTGTCATTGCCGCAGCCTGCCCCTGGCTTGAACAGGGGAAAGCAGGAATCCATATCTTTTACCGTGAAATAAAATTTACCCTGCTTTTTAAAGAGGATACTTTTTTTTCTTACGCTCAAAATGAGATTGCCCTGCATTGACAAAAGAGTAAGTATCCGGTTAGCATAGATCATAAGGTTTTAATAAAATTACAGAAGGCAAGGGGTGAACATATGGGAAACTTGAAAGTTAAACAACAAACATGCGCTATTGATACCAATCAGAACTTGAATGTAACTCAGGCATCAATATTGCGTGGCTTGGAGAAAATTGACGCAAGTAAACCACCAATGTCTCAGGTAAGTAAAAAAATGGAAGACCTCAAACTCATTGATGCATATATAGAAAAACATAGGGATTTGCTTCTCAAACTGGCAAAATGACAGAACCGCTATTTTTAGGTCTTGCGGAAGGCAAAGTTAGCCGCGCCGAACTCGCAGAGTGGTATAGGGAAAACACGCAAGAGCTTATTAAGAGCAATAGCGGATTCATGAATTAGAGAAACATCAATTTGACGCGGCTTTCCGGCGCGCTCACCCAAACGACAAAACGATTATAGCAGATTTCAATTGGCATAAACAAATGGAAGAAAAACATGGGTGCATAAAAAAATTGGTGAGCGATGGATTCCTGCTTGCGCAGGAATGACACATATGGGCGCAAAATACCATTTCTTGTCATTCCCGTGAAAACTGGAATCCATCTTCTAAAACAG
>NZ_JABXWD010000199.1 GCF_019173545.1 Candidatus Magnetobacterium casense
GATTGATGAACCGTCAAATACGCCTAAACCTAAGAAATTAACACTAAAAGACTTGGAGGTACTGGAGGTATCATGCTTAACTTAACACCTATGGGGCTGAGGGGGGGGCGGAGCCGCCCCCTTCTTCTTTCTCTTCTTTCTTCTTCTTCTTTTTTGTCTTGCTTTATAGGTTAGGTTAGTCATAATATATATGATGCTGATTTAGCCGGAGTGCTGTTTACAATGAATTTTAAAATAGGAGGAATACGATAAATGGAACGACTCAAGACTATTGACGGATTTGAGGGCCGCAAGGGGCCGCTGCTGCTGATCATAATGGACGGGGTTGGACTCGGCAGGGAGGACGACAGCAACGCCGTACACCTGGCCAAGACGCCAACGCTGGACAGACTCTTTAAGAGCGATTTTTTTGTCCCCATTGCGGCGCACGGTGAGGCGGTGGGACTGCCCTCGGATGAGGACATGGGCAACAGCGAAGTGGGGCACAACGCCCTTGGTGCGGGCAGGGTCTTTGCCCAGGGCGCCAAGCGGGTCAACGAAGACTTTGCCACCGGGGCGGTCTTTGGCGGAGCGCTCTGGAACAAGATCGTCCAACGTGCCAACAACGGCGGGGCAGTGCACTTCATCGGGCTGCTGTCTGATGCCAACGTCCACTCAAACATAAACCACCTCTACCAGATGATCGAAAGGCTGGCCGAATCGGGGGTCAAGAAGGTCAGGGTTCACCCGCTCCTGGACGGTAGGGATGTCGGCCCACGCACCGCCATGACCTACGTTGAACCCGTTGAGGCGCTCCTGAAAAGAGTCCGCGACGAAAAAGGCTTCGACTACGTGATTGCCTCCGGCGGGGGCAGAATGAACGTCACAATGGACAGGTACTGCGCCGACTGGAACATCGTCAAGCGCGGATGGGACGCCCACGTCCACGGCATCGGCAGACAGTTCAGGTCGTGCAGCGAGGCCGTTAATACCTTCTACCAGGAGGGCGTGGATGACCAGTATATGGGCGCCTTTGTGATCGTGGATGAGGGCGGCAACCCCGTTGGAAAGATGCAGGATGGCGACTGCGCAGTCCTGTACAACTTCAGGGGCGACAGGGCCATTGAGCTTTCGCAGGCATTTGATGCCGGCAGCGACTTTAAGCACTTCGACAGGGGCAATGTCCCCGATGTCCTGTACGCCGGCATGATGGAGTATGATTCCGAGGCCAAGGTGCCAAAGAACTACATCGTTCAGCCTCCGCTTATACAGCAGACCGTCGCAGAGTACCTGGCACTTGAAAATATAGGGATGTTTGCTATTTCGGAGACGCAAAAGTACGGCCACGTGACCTACTTCTGGAACGGCAACAAGTCCGGATACATCAACGCTGACCTCGAAACCTACGTAGAGATCACCTCTGACAGGATACCCTTTGATCAGGCCCCAAAGATGAAGGCATACGAAATCACCGAAAAAACCATCGAACTCCTGAAGTCTGGGAAGTTCAAGTGGGGACGCCTCAACTTCGCAAACGGCGACATGGTCGGACACACCGGCGTCATGGAGGCGGCCATCACGGCAGTAGAAACCGTGGACGAGTGCGTTGCCAAACTCCTGAGCGTTGTTGAGGGCCTTGGGGGCACCGTCATCGTGACGGCTGACCACGGAAACGCCGATGAGATGTTTGAGGTCAAAAAAGGCAAGAAGACCGCCAAGACATCGCACACGTTAAACAAGGTACCCTTTGTGATCGTGGACTTTGGCTTTAAGTCGGAGTATCGCCTCTCCGGGGTCAGCAATCCCGGTCTGAGTAACGTGGCGGCCACGATCTGTAACCTCCTGGGGTTTGAGAAGCCGCCACAGTATGATGCCTCACTTATCAGCTTTACCAAATAAAGGAGCGTCCTATGTTGTTTGACACATTCTTTATAAGAGACCTTAAGCTGAAAAACCGCCTGGTTCGCTCGGCCACCTACGAAAAGCGTGCAGATGAGCGGGGGTTTGTCACGGATGCGCTTATTGAGTTTTATGAGACGCTTGCCTGGGGTGGAGTCGGTCTGATAATCACGGGCAATGCCATTGTGCATCCATCGGGGTTTTCCGTGGAGCGGGCGGTGTGCATCTACGACGACGCCTATGTACCGGGCCTAAGGCGTCTGGCGCATGCCATACACAGGTTTGACGGTAAGGTCGTTATGCAGATAACACACGGCGGACGGCAGTGTTATCCCGATATGCTTGGAGGCAATCCCCCGATAGCGCCCTCTGCCGTCTATGAACCAATCTTGAACGTGACCCCGCATGCCATGACGGAGGATGAGATATGGGAGGTGATCGGGGCATTTGGCAGTGCAGCCAAGAGGGTGCAGGCATCGGGGTTTGACGGCGTACAGATACATGCGGCACACGGCTACCTGATCAGCGAGTTTCTCTCCTCCCACACAAACAGACGGGAGGATGACTGGGGTGGCGACGAAGAGCGGCGTTTTAGCTTCCTCCAGGAGGTGATCAAGGCCATCAGGGCAAATGTCGATGCCGACTACCCCGTCATGATAAAGATGAACTCCTCCGACTTCCTCAAAGACGGAGGGTTGACCCCGCAGGAGAGCCTCTCAATTGCCCGGAAGTTGCAAGGGTTGGGTATCGACGCCATTGAGGTAAGTGGCGGGATGTTTGAGTCAGACGTCAGGCTCAGGGCTGCCCGTGGGGATATTCTAAAACCGGAGGATGAGGCCTACTTCAAGGAGACGGCTGCCATGTTTAAGAAGGAGCTGGACATCCCCGTCATCCTGGTTGGCGGAATTCGCAGCAGGGCCGTGTGTGAAGAACTCCTGGTGAGCGGTTGTGCGGACCTGATATCGCTGTCCAGGCCGCTGATACGTGAGCCGGACCTGCCTGAAAAACTCCGCGATGGCAAGGAAAAGGCCGACTGCATCTCCTGTAACGGTTGCATGAGGTTCAAGAAGCTTGACATGGTCAGGTGCATCCAGATAGAAGACTAGCAGGAAAAAAAAGAAGGGAGGGAGCGTAGGACAATCACATTTGACCGTAAGAGAAGAAAAAGGGGCGGCTCCGCTTCTTTTTCGCTCCAGGTCGCACCTGGCCCCTTCAGAACCACCCGCAAGGGGAGGGGCGAGGCGCAATCTTGTCGCAGCGGGGGGCGAGCCGCCCCTGGCTCAATTGTCGCACCCGCCCCGGCCACAAAGAAGTCCCTTTGACCCCGTAAAAATGCCACATTTTTTGTACTTAATCCAATCGAAATCTGCATTAACTCCTCAAACTCTATATTTAATGCCGTCTTTATCTCAAAATCAGGGAATAACTCTCTTATCAATTCACAAGCGATATTCATGGCTCCTTCCAATTCGTACCGTGCGATGAACTTGGCCTTCTCATCTGGCCACTTCAACACCGGAAGGTTCAGTTAAGGTGGTAGCGATATCGTCCATTTAAGTAGGGGACTTCTTTATGGTGGAGATCATCTGTTTTCCTGCTCTTTTGCTATGGAACTTCCATCTTGTTCAGGATCGTTTTTATGATATCCTCGGAGGTTTTGTCTTCAGCCTCGGCCTCGTAACTGACAATGACCCTGTGCCGCAGGACATCCATCGCAATGGACTTGACATCCTGGGGTGTGACAAACCCCCTGCCCTGTATGAAGGCATAGGCCTTTGCCGCAAGGACGAGGTAAATAGTTGCCCGCGTTGAGGCCCCGTACTGGATCAGCGCACTGAGTTGCTGGAGCTTGTACTGGGCCGGTGTCCTGGTTGCAAAAACTATGTCGATTATGTAGCGTTCGATTTTTTCGTCCATGTATATCTCATCAACCATCATGCGGGCATTGAGAATATCGATGGGTTTGACTATGGGATAGGCCTTTATCTCCCTTGACGTAAAGGCCATGCGTTTAAGTATGTTCAGTTCGTCCTCCTTGCTGGGATAATCGACCTTGACCTTGAGCATGAACCTGTCCATCTGTGCTTCGGGCAGGGGATAGGTACCCTCTTGTTCGATGGGATTCTGCGTGGCCAGCACCAGGAATGGTTCTTGCAACTTAAACGTCTCATCGCCAATGGTCACCTGACGTTCCTGCATAGCCTCCAGCAGGGCGCTCTGAACCTTGGCAGGGGCACGGTTGATTTCGTCGGCAAGAATTATGTTTGAAAATATCGGCCCCCTTTTAACTGAGAACGTCGCATCCTTAGGATTGTACACCATCGTGCCAAGTATATCGGCAGGGAGCAGGTCGGGCGTAAACTGGATGCGCTTAAACCCCGTCTGGATGCTCTGGGCAAGCACCCGCACCGCCGTGGTCTTGGCCAGCCCAGGTACCCCCTCCAACAGGACATGGCCGTTTGCAAACAGCCCCACCAACAACCTCTCAAGCAAGTACCTCTGACCAACTATTACCTTCTCTATTTCGGAGAGCAAGAGCGAAACAAACGCACTCTCCTTTTGTATCTTCTCGTTTATGGCTGCTATTGCACCATCAAGCATTGTCTGATACCCTCCACTGTATAATGGCCATAGTATACTTGAAATTGTTCAACAAATACAACCCTTACCCATGCCCGAAAAAAACGTGCCATTTCAATGGCCGTCCTGCTTTACCCGTGTGTATGGGATTATTGATAACGCCAAGAAGGGGTCAAGAGGCGCTGCCCCCTCCTGGAGCGAAAAAGAAGCGGAGGGGGTGGGGCACCCCTGCCACAAACCGCCCCTTTCTTTTTTTTGTTTCTTCTTCTTGCCTTATAGCACCTGCATATCGGTATTGCCATCTGCACTGATGCGGAGGAGGAGAAAGCCGTTTGCGGGCTGCTCAAATGAACACACCGCGCAGTTTGACGAAACGACTTCGGTGAAATACACGCTGCACGCCACCTCTACAACGCCACTACCAACCGCCTTGAAGCTGTCAACATGTACCGACACGTCATCATAGGACGGAAAACCACCGTACTGACAAAACCTCTCCAACGGTAAAAGCCCCTTCTGCCGGGCAAGCTCCCCCTTAAGGACGTCTACAAAGCCGTCCTGCCCAAAGTGCCGGATGCTCTCAACCAGCCTCACCCGACCCCTCCTGCGGCAAGACCTCTACACTGACGTCCCTACTGAAGCCCATGTACTGAAAGCTAACCATACTTTTGCCCACCTCAAGGCCCTCAACCTGCAGACCATCAACCCTCACGACCGACGGCGACCCGGCAACGACCTTGATGGCGCCAACGTCGTCAACCTCGCGGTAGGCCCTGCCGCGGTCATACTGCACGTACACCCGACCGACGGTTGCAATGGAGCGTGTGCTGCCAACCTGCAACTTCACGCTACCCTCTGTCGACTTTCCGGCCTCTATCGGAAAGACAAGCTCTATGCCGGTAGGCTCCTGCGGCTCGTACAACGACGACACACCATCACCCGCCCTCTGCCGCACCTGCTATGTCCTGACGGGCGCCGACTCACCGAGCAAACGCCTTACTCCGGACTGCCTCAGTGGTCTGAGGACAAACTTGCTCAACGCCCTGTCGAGATAATCAGAGACCCCTGATGTCCTGTTAGTCCAGGTCACGCCATCGTATGAGGTCAGGATGGTGCCTTTGTCCCCCACGACGACAAACGTGTTGTTGCCATAACCCACTGCATTGAACCAGGCAGGAGAATCGGATGTCCTCTGAGTCCATGTAACGCCATCGGGGGAGGTCAGGATCATACCGCTACCCTTGGTGTACCCCACGGCAACAAATATGTTGCTGCCATAGATCACCGCATTGAGTGCATTATCAGAGCTGGACGTTGAAGAATCTGAAGCCGTCTTAGTCCAGGTCACACCATCGGGTGAGGCCAGGATGACGTAAAATTTCGCGTAAAAACTGTAACCTACATATTTGGAGCCACTCCCCACGGCAACAAATGTGTTATTGACATAGCCTGCCCCATTAAGGGCATAATTCGGAAGTAGAAGTCCCCTTAGTCCAAGCCGCACCATCTGGCGAGTTAAGGATGGTGCCTTTGTCCCCCACGGCGACAAATGTGTTGTTGCCATAGACTACTCCCCTGAGCCAGTCCTTAGCAGTGAAGGTCCCCTTAGTCCAGGTCACGCCATCGGGTGAGGTCAGGATTGTGCCTTTATCCCCCACCGCAACAAATGTGCCGTTGCCATAGCATACTGCAGAAAGGTCATGATTGGCATATGGAAACGGACTCCTCCAATGCCAGTTGTCAACGGCATCCGGATAGGCACTTAGCGGAAGACATGTTATCAGCAACAAAGCAATACATACATGCAATATCTCTTTTGTCTTTTCAATCATCTGACATTCTCCTTATTGAAACAGTCTTTGCATCTATAGATAACATACTGCATCATAAGTTTTTTTTTGTGATCGCAAGAAAAGTCAGGATGCGTTTGTTGTCACAACCAATATTAGCTGACGGTATCTTCTTTATATTTCATGGTAACTATACTTTAAGGCAAGAAAGAAAGGGGCGGCTCCGCCCCCCTTCAGAACCCCCCGCAAGGGGACCAGTCCCCTTGACCCCATTTTACCA
>NZ_JABXWD010000002.1 GCF_019173545.1 Candidatus Magnetobacterium casense
GGAAGCGTGAAAAGCAGAAGGAGTTGCGTGAGATTGCATAAAAAAACAGGCAAAAATGGTTAGCAAAATTGATACCATGCTGTTTGCCTGTTTTTCGAAAACTCGAGAAGGTATAAAAGTGGTTTAAATCTCGACAACCACGGTTGACTGTGGTGCTACCCTTCATACATAAACGTAACATAATGATGAATAAAAAATATAGTGACAAATTTTGTCATTGCAATGTTTTTTTCTGGAACAAAACCGCTAAAACTTGGAGGTGAATTGTAGGGAAACATGAAGAATCTTTACGAAAAATAATTTTTTATATCTATCCAAAAATCTTGAATATCGCCTGTTGGTGTTTTCACTGAGAATTGCTGGAATATTTTATGTTACAATAGTCACATGATGTTGAAAAACACGAGTATAGGTTTACGTCTTGCGATGGCGTTTTCGCTGTTGTTTGTGCTGTTTGCCTTTGTTGCGATATTTGCCGTCAACCGTCTTGATTTCGTCCTGAATCAGACACGGCTGATGTACAACCATCCCTTTACCGTCAGTAACGCCGTTTTGCGGATTGACGGAAATACTACGAAGATACGCCTGATCATGAGAAAAGCAGCATACACAACCGATAAGGATGAAATCCTGAGATATAAGGGGCAGGTGGCGGAGTATATCGCCCAGATAGACAAGGATTTTGACCTCCTGGAAGAGCGATTTCTGGGTGAGAAACACCTGGTTAATGATGCACAAACAAACTTTAAACAATGGGAACCCCTTATTGCTCATCTTTTTTCGCTGGCAATGGATGGCAAGATTGACGATGCAAAGGCATTGATAAACAGTGATAAGTACACGTCAAATACTATGGATATGGAAACCACCATAAAGATGGTTTATGATTACGCACAAAACAAGGCCATAACATTCAGGGACAACGCCCATGATACCGGTGATGACTTTAAAAACCAGATATATATATTAATCGCAATAATCTTTGCACTTGGCATGGCAGTGACGTTTGTCTTCACCAGGGGTATCACCAGACCAATACGGGAACTAATAAGCGCAACTGACGAGATCGGACAGGGGAGGCTGGATACGGCTATAGACGTTACCTCTACCGACGAAATCGGACAACTGGCCGGCTCCTTCAGAAATATGACCGCAAAACTCAAGACAACGCTCACGGACATGGACAAAGAGAATTGGAAAAAAACCGGTATTTCTCAACTCAACGACAAGATGCGTGGTGAGCAGGACGTCATGCTCCTTGCACAGAACATAATCGGTCTCCTGACCAAGTACTTAGACGCCCAGGTGGGGGCAATCTATCTGGTTGAAGGCGACAAGAAGCTGAGACTTACGGCCTCCTATGCGTACACAAAACGCAAAGGCCTCTCCAACACCTTTGTCTTTGGCGAGGGTCTGGTGGGGCAGGCCGCACTTGAAGGACAGTGCATACTCATAACCGATGCCCCGGAGGACTACATAAAGATCACATCCGGGTTGGGTGAATCCAGGCCCGTCAACATATTGGTTGTGCCGTTCTTGTACGAAAGACAGGTGATGGGCGTGATCGAAATCGGTTCACTTGGCAGGTTTGACGATACCCGGGTTGAGTTGGTAGAGATGGTTTCGCAGTCCGTAGGGATAGCCTTTAGCGTTGCGCAGGCACGGGAAAAGATGACGGAGCTCCTGTCTACGACACAGGCCCAGGCCGAAGAGTTACAGGTACAGCAGGAGGAACTGCGAGCGTCGAACGAGGCACTAAGCGAGCAGACAAAGACATTGAGGGATTCGGAGGCCGAGCTCCAAGCCCAACAGGAAGAACTCCGACAGGTCAACGAGGAGCTTGAGGAACGCGCAAAGATACTGCAACAACAGCGCGATGAGATAAAGCAGAAGAATACCGAACTTGAACGGGCACAGCAGATAACCACAGAGAAGGCACAGGAGCTTGAGGTGACAAGCAAGTACAAGTCCGAGTTTCTTGCCAACATGTCGCATGAGCTACGTACACCGTTAAACAGCATCCTGTTGCTGTCAAAACACCTGGCCGACAACAAGGACGGCAATCTATCGTCGAAACAGTTGGAGTGTGCCCAGACCGTTTATTCATCTGGCAATGACCTGTTGGCGCTCATCAACGACATCCTTGACCTTTCCAAGGTGGAGGCGGGCAAGATGGAGCTGCACGTGGAACCGTTGGACTTCAGTGAGCTGGCCACATCCATAGGGCGTACCTTCGTCCCCGTTGCACAGAACAAGGGGTTGACGCTGGACGTGGTCGTTGCTCAGGACATCAGAGCCTCAATCAGGACGGACGCCCAAAAGCTGGAACAGATTCTACGCAATCTCATCTCAAATGCCATAAAATTTACCGAAAAGGGCGGTGTCACCGTCAACATTGGCCGCTGCACCGATGCCTCCGTAACACTTGGCAGTGGAACGGAAGAGGTCGTCGCCATATCCGTATCGGACACAGGGATAGGCATTGCACCGGACAAGCAGGGGGTGATCTTTGAGGCATTTAAGCAGGCCGATGGCACCACAAGCCGGAAATACGGCGGCACCGGTCTTGGCCTGACCATATCAAGGGAGTTGACAAGGCTGTTAGGTGGGCAACTGCACCTCAAGAGTGTTGAACACAACGGGAGTACCTTTACGCTGTACCTGCCCCAGAGTTTAGAGTCACAGGGGTACCCACAGCCGCAAACAAGGCAACCCTCTAAGGCAGACTCCACCCCAGTTGAGCCAATGCCGCGCACTGCGGTTGAATTTCGCCCCCCTGCCGGAACCCATACAGGGGCTGACATCCTCGAAGATGACAGACAGCACCTATCCCCCGGGGATAAGTCCATACTCGTTATCGAGGATGATCCCGTGTTTGCAAAGATACTGTACGATATAAGCCACGAAAAGGGCTTTAAGTGTATCATTGCCGGTGATGGCCGCCGCGGATGTGAGTATGCAGAGACCTACAGACCGGATGCCATAATACTGGACGTCGGCCTGCCCGTGATGGATGGCAGGATGGTGCTGGAGAGATTAAAGGACTCCGCAGGGACACGCAATATCCCCGTGCATATCGTCTCAGCCGCCGATAAGAGCATAGATTGTCTGAAGTCGGGCGTTGTCGGATACCTCACCAAACCGGTCAGCATGGAACGGCTCGATGACGTCTTTAAGACACTGGAGGGCATTTTTGCTCAGGGCAGTAAGCGATTGCTTGCCGTCAACCTCGATACGACACAGAGGGCTACGGTGTTGGAACTGCTTGACAACGCAGGGGTTGAGACCGTTTTTGTCTCCCCCGTGGATGTCCCCACGACACTGAAGACCAAAGGGGTCAACTGTATTGTCTTAAACCTCGGCGTTGATGAGGCTGCGGGATTTGCCCTGCTTGATACACTAAAGGCCGGGGAGCAATTCAGCGAAGTCCCCGTCATCGTATACAACAGTGCAGTGCTGTCTAAGGAGGCCGAAACCAAACTCAACATGTACTGTCACAGATTGATTGTCAAGCGGGTCATATCAAACGAACGGCTGCTTGATGAGATCGTCTTGTTTCTCCACCTCATAGAGTCAAAGTTGCCGCCCGAAAAGCAAAGAATGATAGACATGGTACACGACAAAGATACCATCTTTAAAGACAAGACAATACTGATAGTTGACGATGACGTAAGAAACGTCTTTGCCCTGTCAAGCGTCCTCCAGGAGAGGGACGTAAATGTACTGGTTGGGCGAGACGGCAGAGAGGGCATAGCACGCCTAAAGGACAATAAGGCGGTGGAACTGGTGTTGATGGACATCATGATGCCCGAAATGGACGGCTATGAGGCAATCAGACAGATAAGAAGCATCTATGAGTACAGAAATCTCCCCATCATAGCCCTGACCGCAAAGGCGATGAAAGAAGACAAGATGAAGTGCATCGAGGCAGGGGCCAACGACTATCTGGCAAAACCCATAGATGCCGACAGGTTGCTTTCTCTGCTGAGAGTGTGGTTATATAAATGATGATTGAATCGTTGCGTATAAGTATGCACTGTAATGAAGGGGTCAAGGGGACTGGTCCCCCTTGCAGGGGAGGTCTGAGGAGGGGGCGGAGCCGCCCTCCTTCTTTGCATTTTCTGTTACATTTTGAATAACGTTATGAAGGATAAAGGCACAGACAACGTGAATGACACGCATGATAACGAGGACATAGAGGTCCGAGTGTTGTTAGAGGCCATATACCTCAAGTACGGCTACGACTTCAGGAACTACTCCAAGGCCTCCCTGAAGCGGCGTATCGCCCAGCGGCTGACCCTGTCGAACCTTGACAACGTCTCTGAGATGATACACAGGATTCTGTACGACAGGGCGTTCTTCGATACGTTTCTCAACGAGCTGTCTATCAAGGTTACGGAGATGTTCAGGGACCCGTCTTTTTTCCTTGCAATGCGAAAACAGGTCATACCACATTTGAGACAACTGCCATTTATAAAAATCTGGATAGCGGGATGTTCCACCGGTGAGGAGGTCTATTCGCTGGCAATCCTCTTAACGGAAGAAAAACTATACGACAAGACACGCATCTATGCCACCGACTTTAGCGAGGCAGCCCTCAACAAAGCCAGGGAAGGAATCTATAAGACAAGTGATATGAAGAAATACACCTCCAACTATCAACAGTCAGGCGGTGCAGAGTCCTTTGCGGACTACTTTCTGGCAAAATACGACTCCGCTATCATGAATCAATCCCTGAGAAAGAACGTCACGTTCTCCAGACACAACCTCGTAACGGACGGGGTCTTTGGTGAAATGAATCTGATAGTGTGCAGAAATGTCCTCATATATTTCAACAGAGACCTCCAGGACAACGTCTTCAGGCTATTTGCAGATAGCCTGTGTGACGGCGGCTTTCTTGCCCTGGGATCAAAGGAGACCATACGACTGTCAAAGTCCTCGGGCTATTTTGATGACGTCTCAAAGGAAGAGAAGATATACAGCAAACACTCAAGGCCGGCCCCTGAGATTGAATCAAGTCAGTCGGCCAATGGTCTCACGGAAGTTGTGTTCAACAGGAGCGCCGTGCTTATTGCAGAGACCATCAAGAGGCTTGATGAATTGCAAGGTCTGCTCCGAAGTGTAACCAGGGTATGACAGGTGAACAGCAGAAGAGGACAACATAAAGGATATGAGGCCGTGGTGATAGGGGCATCTGCCGGAGGAACGAGCGCTCTGCGGGAGATATTGCCGTCCCTGCCGGCGGAGTTCTCCCTGCCTGTGGTGGTGGTTCAGCACCTGCACCCCAGTTCGAAGGATGATATGCCGGCCCTGTACAAGGACTCGTGCCAGTTAAGGGTCAAGCAGGCAGACGAAAAAGAGTCCATAGCCGGTGGCTGTGTCTACTTTGCTCCGCCCAACTATCACCTGCTCGCAGAGGATAACAGGACGTTTTCGTTGTCCGTGGATGCCCCGGTTAATTTTTCGCGGCCATCGATTGACGTGTTCTTTGAAAGTGCCGCAGACGTCTACGGGTCAGCCCTGATCGGTGTGGTCCTCACGGGCGCCAACAACGACGGCAGTGTTGGTCTGCGCAAGATCAAGGCCGCCGGTGGAGCGGCCATCGTCCAGGACCCCGATACCGCCGAGTGTTCATCGATGCCGGAAGCCGCCATTGCCGCCACAAGCGTAGACTACATCCTGCCCCTCAAGGATATTGCTGCCGCTATTGTACGCCTGGCAGAGACATGTACGTAACCATGAATTATATAAGAAAGGGAAAAAATGAGGGCGGCTCCGCCCCCTCCTCAGACCTCCCCTGCAAGGGGGCCAGCCCCCTTGACCCCATTATTCTTAGTCTGAATGTTAGATAGAGGAATGATATGAAATGTCATAATTGCGGAGGGACATTGGAGGAAATTATAACTGATTTACCGTTTAAAATTGGGCGTGAATCAATAGTTATAATAAAAAAACTGCCCCTATTACAATGCCAAAATTGTAGTGAATACCTTATCGAGGACAATGTGATGAAAGGGATAGACAGGGTAATCAATGGTGTTGACAATAGCATAGAGCTTGAAATATTGAGCTATTCGCCTAAATGACAATATTACAACATGGAAAGACAGAACATCCTTGTAGTTGACGACAGGGTCGAAAACCTGTTGGTGCTGGAGACCATACTCCAGGGGCTTGAGATAAACATTGTTAAGGCTACCTCGGGTCAGGAGGCCTTGTGGCAGTTGTTAAACAACACCTTTGCCCTTATCCTGCTGGACGTCCAGATGCCGCAGATGAACGGCTTTGAGGTGGCAGAGTTAATCCGCAAAAACAACAAGACCAAGACCCTCCCCATCATATTTGTAAGCGCTGTGAGCACGGAGCAAAAGTTTATATTTAAGGGTTACGAAAGTGGCGCCGTTGACTATCTGATCAAACCCATAGAGCCTGAGATATTAAAGAGCAAGGTAAACGTATTCCTCCAACTGCACAGACAGAATCAGTTAATACTCAAACAGTCGGCAGACCTTCAGCAATCCAACGAGTATCTGAAGAAAACGACCGAGGCCCTGCGTGTTGTCAGCGAGTACAACAGGAAGCTGATAGAGGTCAACCTCGACCCCATTATAAACGTAGGGCAGGATGGCAGAATAAGGGATGTCAACATCGCCACAGAAATAATCACCGGTCGTTCCAGGAAAAACCTCATTGACAGCGAATTTACCGGCTACTTCACCGAACCCGAAAAGGCAACCGAACTCTACAGAAAGGCCATTGACATAGGCACGGCTCACGATTATGAACTATACATCCTGTGCTATGACGGCCAGATAACACCCGTGTTGTGTAATGCCTCCGTGTATCGCGATGACGTCGGCAGCATCATCGGTGTAATAGTTGCCGCTCGCGACATCAGCATCCGTAAGGAGTATGAAGACAACCTGATGGAATTAAACAAGAACCTCGAAACTCGTGTCAAAGACGAGGTTGAAAGACGCATCAGACAAGAGCAACTGCTTATCCAACAGTCCAAGATGGCCGCCATGGGAGAGATGATAAGCGCCATTGCACACCAGTGGAGACAGCCCCTCAATGCCCTCGCCATACTCGTACAGGATATCGGGGATGCCTACGACTACGGAGAACTCAACAAGCAATATATCGATAGAGTGGTAAACCAGTCTGTGGCGCAGATAAGCTTTATGTCAAAAACCATAGACGATTTCAGAAACTTTTACAGCCCCGAAAAGGAAAAAAAGCTGTTTGATGTAAAGAAGGCTGCAATGAATGTATTGTCCTTGCTGTCTGCCCAGTTCATGAACAATTCAATATCGTACAGGCTCACCTGTCACATGCACAATATGTCAACCGAGTCCCTGGATTGGGAGATGTGCTGCCATGACCTCACGCTCTTTTCGTATCAGGGTGAGTTTGAGCACGTCCTGCTGAACTTAATAAATAACGCCAAGGATGCGATCATAGAAAAACTAACCACAAACGAAAATGAAGAGATAGAAGCAATGGGTATGATCCTGATTGATTTCTATAAGGAAGACAAAAAAATCACCATAAAAATAAGCGATAACGGTGGCGGCATCCCGGTTGAAATAATGAACAGGATATTTGAACCCTACTTTACCACAAAGGGACCAAACAAGGGCACCGGCGTGGGGCTATACATGTCAAAGGTGATAATCGAGGATAACATCGGTGGGAGATTGTACGCAGACAATACGGACAACGGGGCTACTTTTACTATTGAGATTGAAAAGGACAAGGGTAGGTAACACGGTGTGCTTTTTTAGGAAAAAAGGTAATAGTTCAGCCATACAATTGAAATATTGTGTATAATCAACCCAATGCCAACAAGGTAAGAAGGGGTCAGGGGTCAGCGACCCCCGGCTCAGTGGGGGGCTGGCCCCCTTGCAGGGGGTTCTGAAGGGGGGCGGGCACCCCTGCCACAAACCGCCCCTTTCTTTCCTTCTTCTTAGGGGGGTGAACTATTACGAAAAAAGATTACAATAAATTTATGCAATAGGCTAAAATATAAACAATATGACAGAGGATACAGTCAACGAAGGCGTAGGTAAAACACGGAGGGAGCGTGAGATGTCAGCCCTGCTGGAGGGGGCACGCGCCGTTCTGAGATACAAGAAATTTGAGGACATTGCCCGGGCTATTTTTGATAAGTGCAAGGAAATGACGGGAGCTACAAGCGGTTATGTTGCGCTTTTAAGTGCGGCTGGAGATGAGAACGAGGTGCTGTTTCTTGACCCGGGCGGGAGGAAGTGTATAGTTGATCCCTCACTGCCAATGCCCATACGGGGGCTCCGTGAGACGGCTTACCGCACCGGTAAGGCGGTATGTGATAACAACTTTGCAACCAGTAAGTGGTGGGATTATCTACCCCAGGGGCATGTATCCCTGGATAATGTCCTGTTTGCCCCTTTGATCTTAGAGGGTAAAACCGTGGGATTGATAGGCCTGGCCAATAAACCGGGTGACTTTGACGACGATGACCTGCATATAGCAACGGCCTTTGGTGAATTTGTGGCCATTGCCCTGCACAACAGCCAGACCCTTCAGCGTCTGCAAGACAGCGAGCAGCGTTTCCGAAACGTGGTCGAAGCAGCCGGTGACGCCATCGTGTCAATAGACAGCAGTGACAATATCACCACCTGGAACAAAGCGGCACAGGATATGTTTGGATACACCGAACAGGAGGCCCTGGGCAGTCCCGTTACGATCATCATCCCTCAACATTATCGTGACGCCCACAGAGAAGGTATCCTGCGGGTAAACAGGACGGGGATTTCAAAACACGCCGGCAAGATATTAGACCTGACGGCTCTCAGGAAGGATGGCACTGAGTTCCCCATAGAGCTATCTCTGACCAAATGGACCATAGGGGAAAAGCTATACTTTACCGCCATAATCAGAGACATAACCAGGCGTAAGCAGATCGAAGAGGAGTTAAAGATTCAGAACCAGTTGGTGGTTGAACAGAGCCGACAGTTGGCAATAAGTGAGTTGATGATAAGCATTGCGCATCACTGGAGACAGCCTCTGAGCGCAATAGGGGCTATTGTACAGAATGTCGAGGACGCCTTTGACTATAAAGAACTCGATGAAGACTTCTTTCACGACTCGACTAAAAAAATCGTTGAAGAACTTATCTATCTGTCAAAGACCATTGACAACTTCAGCAGTTTTTACCACAGGGATAAGGAAAAAACCCTGTTCAGGATTCATGAGTGCATAGAAAAAACCCTGCTGTTATTAAACGACTACTTGATCTCAAAAAGCATAACGATAGAAGTAGACATAGAAAAAAACCTGGAAATAGAGGGCTACTTCAATGAGTTTTCAAGGGTAATCCTCAACATCATTAACAACATAAAGGACGTCTTTGACGAAAGAGAGATAAAAGATGGTCATATAAAAATACTCGCCTGCAGAAACACACACAGCGGCAAGACAAGGCTCTCTATCTCCGACAATGGTGGCGGCATGAGAGAGGATATAAAGTTCAGGATATTTGATCCGTATTTTACGACAAAGCACAAGTCCAGGGGGGTGGGGCTTGGTCTATACATGGCAAGGGTCATGATAGAGAAAAACCTAAACGGTAGCATAACGGCTCAAAATACAGGCAAAGGGGCAGAGTTTATAATAGAGATATAGCATGGATAGAGATCAGCTTTTTAAGGACAAGGGTCTATTGTACGTTGAGGATGATGAGATCATCCGAACCAACATTGCGCAATTTCTCAGGCGCAGGTTCAAGGTAGTCACGGAGGCCGAAAATGGACGACAGGGGTTAAGCCTATACTCACCGGGTGCTTATGACATCGTAATAACGGATATAGAGATGCCAATCATGAACGGATTGAAAATGATAGAGAAAATGTTCGAGTTAGACCCAACCCAGTGCATCATTATTACAACGGGATATAATGACGATGAACACAAAAGCAAAAGGGCATGTGTAAATATAATAAAACCAATCATCAGGGAAGTCTTACTGACAGCACTCTTCAGGTGTCTCAGTAAGTAGCACTAAAGTTCCAATGTTTAAAATCAAGCCACCGCATAATGGGGTCAAGGGGGCTGGCCCCCTTGCAGGGGGTTCTGAAGGGGGGCGGAGCCGCCCCTTTCTTTTCTCTTACGGTCAAATGCGATTGCCCTAGGGGGGAGACGCCCTGTGGCATAGACAAGCGGTTGATAAATTTGTTATGATTGATGTATAGTTATATAGCTTTATGAGATTACTGCATAATAAAAGAAAAGCTGGAGGGTTATTGCTGTGGAAAAAATAAAGGAGCTTGAGGAAAAGATATCGGCCATAGTCGAGCGGGTAAAGGCGTTAAAACATGACAGGGATGCCCTGCAACGGAGGGCTGATGAATCAGGCAGCGTCGTTGCGGCCAAAGACCAGGAGATAGCTACGCTTAAGAGCGAACTCAATGCCAAAAACACCGAAATAGAGCGGATGCTGGGAGAAAGAAACTCGGTAGCCGAGCAGATAGAGGCCATCTTAAGTGAGCTTGACAAGATAGAGATTTAATACGATGGCAAGTGCAGAGGTCTATATACTTGGTCAGAAATATATACTCAAGGGCGAGGAGCCGGAGGAATATATAAGGGCGCTTGCTGTATACGTGGATAAGAAGCTGCAAGATATACAGCGGTCTGCGCCAATGGCAAATCAGACAAAGACTGCCATCCTGGCGGCCCTGGGCATAGCTGATGAGCTGTTTAAACTGAAAGAGGCGCATGAGGCATTAACAAAGAACATAGAGACGAGCGCTGAAG
Source organism: Candidatus Magnetobacterium casense (assembly GCF_019173545.1). Taxonomy (GTDB): domain Bacteria; phylum Nitrospirota; class Thermodesulfovibrionia; order Thermodesulfovibrionales; family Magnetobacteriaceae; genus Magnetobacterium; species Magnetobacterium cryptolimnobacter. The sequence continues at coordinate 10,798 of NZ_JABXWD010000002.1, forward strand.
ACCTCAGCAAGTTGCTCGACTAGAATTTCGTATCTCAACGATATATAATAAGGCAGGTTGACACATAGGCTGATGAAGGTAGTGGTATATGTAAGGCTCAAGGACAGCGTGCTGGACCCCCAGGGAAAGGCCGTCTCAGGTGGATTACGTAACCTCGGATTTGCAGAGGTGACCGATGTAAAGGTTGGAAAAATGATAGAACTGTACATGGACGATGCAACGGCAACGGAAAACTTGAAAGAACGGGTCGGGGACATGTGTCAAAAGCTTCTGGTTAATACCGTAATTGAGGAGTTCCGTTTCGAGGTTGTGGGTTAATGGACGTATTTGTAGATGAGGTCGTATGCATTGGTTGTGGCAGGTGTCAGGAGTTATGTCCGGCTGTGTTTTTTGTTGATGAGGGTATTGGCAAGTCTCAGGTGATTGACCCCGATGCCTGTGAATATGCCAACTGCTGTGAGGCTGCCGAGGAAAATTGCCCTGTACACGCAATATCTATAGTTGCGTAGGGTTGCTGTTCTTTATAAAGTTCTTTATTTCTGCAGGACGTCCTTGTAAGTTGCTCTATAATTCTTTGGCAGAGAACTGGTTATGATTGATCAAGGTAAGGCTCACATTCTCGTCACGGACGACGACCCTTTTGTCCGTGAGTCATTATCCATACTGTTAAGAGAAAACGGTTATGATGTAATGACGTGTTCCAATGCTATGGATGCACTTGAGCTGGTGAGTGCGCATAGCGAAATCCTGGATGTCGTTTTAACGGACATAAAGATGCCCGGGATATCGGGGGTTGGGTTGTTGGACCGCCTACACGGTAGTTATCCCGACATTCCGGTGATATTGATGACCGCCTTTGCGGAGATAGACGTGGTCATTGATGCTATAAAAAAGGGGGCGTATGACTTCATAATCAAGCCCTACAGGTATGAGCAGTTGTTCTACAGCGTGGAGAAGGCCGTCAGATATGCCCGGCTCCTGCGCATGGAGAAGGACTACAAGCGCACACTTGAGGACACCGTCAGAGAGCGAACCAGGCAGTTATCCGACGCCCTGGAGAAGGTGACAAGCCTCAGCAACGACATCGTCAACCGCCTGACCGTGACCGCCGAGTACAGGGATGAGGACACAGGCTCTCACATCTTTCGCATAGGCAAGTACGCTGAAGTCCTGGCACAAGAACTTGGCATGTCTGATGATTTTATCTGTGCCATCCGCTTTGCCAGCCCCCTGCACGACATCGGCAAGATAGGTATACCCGACAGCATCCTGCTCAAGCCATCGACGCTAACCCCGGAGGAATTCCAGGTCATGAAGACGCATACCACCATAGGGGCAAATATCCTGTCGGGTTCATCATTTCCTAAGCTGAAGATGGCCCAGGGCATTGCGCAGAGTCACCACGAGCGATGGGATGGCTCCGGTTATCCGTGCGGTCTGCGAGCCGGCAACATTGCCATTGAGGCCAGGATAACCATCATCTGTGACCAGTACGATGCCCTCCGGAGCAAACGCCCCTACAAACCCGCCCTCACACACAATGATACCGTCGAAATAATCACCGTCGGCGACGGCAGAACCCAGCCTTCACACTTCGACCCGCACGTGCTGAGGGTTTTTAAGCAAATAACCACAAGGTTTGAAGACATCTTCAACACCCACCAGATATAGCTGCCCAAAATGTCATCCATCAACTTGCAACAGCAGCGAGTTCTATTGTAAACACAGCGCTACAGTCCGTAAGAAGAAAGAAAGAAAGGGGCGGCTCCGCCCCCCTTCAGAACCCCCCGCAAGGGGGCCAGCCCCCTTGACCCCTTCTTACCTTGTTGACATTGGGTTGATTATACACAACATTTCAATTGTATAGCTGAACTATTACTGCCGGCCAAATAATTGTTCACGGGCAAGAGTATTATTATGGGGTCAAGCAACAAAGCAGCGGAGTCAGCCTTTTCTTTATGTCTAATGCGATTGCCCTGCTTGATTACCCTGTTGTCAAATCTTTATGAAACATGCTATTGTATTATTGATGAGTAAGATTGCAATACTAAATGCCGGCGGACAATACTGTCACCTGATTGCTCGCAAGATCAGGGAGCTGGGCGTATTTACGGAGATAACGGACTTTAACACCCCCCCCGACAACTTGGTGGACGTCAGTGGGATAGTGCTCTCCGGCGGTCCGCAGAGTGTGTATATACCGGACAGCCCGCGTGTGGCCGAGGGGCTGTTTGACCTCGGCGTACCGATCCTGGGACTCTGCTACGGACACCAGCTCATAGCCCACCTGCTCGGTGGCAAGGTGCATGGCAGCAAGTGCGGTGAGTATGGGATTGCGGACATCAAGATACTAAACAACGACAGCCTGTTTAAGGGGCTAGCCGATACCCAGACGGTGTGGATGAGCCACGGCGACTCGGTTGAGCAGTTGCCCGAGGGCTTTGAAGTGCTGGCCTCAAGTGATACCTGCAGCGTGGCAGCCATGGCACACCCACAACGGCACATCTATGGCCTGCAGTTTCACCCCGAGGTCGTCCATACACCCCGTGGGCAGGATATCATCAGGAACTTTGTCTTTAACCTCTGCAAGGTCACCACAACAGACTGGCGCCCCAAAGACCAGATCGATACCCTCATCGGCAACATAAGGGATAAGGCCAAGGGCAGAAAAGTCATCTTTCTTGTCAGTGGTGGGGTTGATTCCACCGTGGCATTTTACCTGTGCGTAAGGGCGCTGGGCAAGGAACACGTAAGGGGCATATACATAGACACAGGACTTATGCGCAAAAACGAAACGCTCAACATTATCAGCGACTTCAAGGCCATTGGCGCCGATAACATAGACGTCGTTGACGCCAGCCATAAGTTCATAGATGCCATCGGTCAGGAGTGTAACCCAGAACGCAAGAGAGAGATCATCGGCAGGATGTTCATCGAGGTAGAGGATGACCTGCTTGACAAGATCGAGTCATCAGACAATAACTGGATACTGGGACAGGGCACCATATATCCCGATACGATAGAGTCCGGTTGCAGCACCAATGCCTCCAGGATAAAGACACACCACAATCGGGTCGATAAGATACTGAAGCTCATAAGTGAGGACAAAGTGGTGGAGCCGTTGATCGACTTTTACAAGGATGAGGTGCGGCTGTTGGCGGGTGCATTGGGGTTGCCGCAACATATGATTATGCGGGACCCGTTTCCGGGGCCGGGATTAGCCGTGCGGTGTATCTGTTGCACGGAGGACAAGCCCACATATCAGAGTGGGGAGTTGACCGACGTGTTGTTACGGTATGGGCTGAGTGGCTTCATCGCACCGGCAAAGACGGTAGGGGTTCAGGGCGATTCCCGCAGCTACAAGGACATTGCAATACTGTACGGTGACATCGCCGTATCACAACTGGAGGGCGTAGCAAGCGCCATTGTAAACGGCATCAGCGGCATAAATCGTGTTGCGTATGTCGTCAAGGGGCGCAGCGAAATAAGGCCGGAACTGTTAGCCATCCACCCGGCATATCTCACCCACGGGCGCGTGGAACTCCTGCGGGAGGCCGATTACATTGTCAAAACGTTTACGGTCAAATACAAGGGGCAATTGCCCGACATCTGGCAGTTTCCGGTGGTTATCTTTCCCCTCGGCTACGATGACGCCTCAGCCAGGGAGACCATCGTCCTGCGACCGGTGCTCTCAACCGACGGTATGACCGCACGGTTTGCCCAGATCGACAGGGGGCTGTTACAGAGCCTTGCAGGGGACATACTACGCCTGGAAGGGATTGCTATGATACTGTACGATATAACCAACAAACCCCCCGGCACTATAGAATGGGAATAAGTTGGCATTGTCACATGTTCAGAACAACATAGAACAGTCCTTATGGAATGTTGTTGACCAACTAATGCAAATTCCAATTTAAAGTCACCTGTACTCGGTCTAATATAGCACGTTTCGATTGGATTAAATACAAGATACATGGCATTTTACGGGGTCAAGGGGACTGGTCCCCTTGCGGGGGGTTCTGAAGGGGGGCGGAGCCGCCCCTTTCTTTCTTTGTATCGCATGCAATCTAAACGCGCTATATTTCTCAGGTATGCCGATCATAAGTATATGGAAGTTGAAAAGGAGCTTAGAAACGGAACACCTACTACGAGGATATTCATCGTTGAATTGGTGTTTTTGATTTTGTAATCCATAGTCTCCTCATATCATTGGTAAGCCTGGTGTAAGCTAAAGGAGTCTACTTATGCAAGATTCACTTGGTTAGACTATATAGCCATGATAGTTAAGCAACCATACTGAAATTGTTTTCTCTTACGTGGGCCAGTGGAAAATCTTTTCCTCCTTATCGAGTCCCTTGAGGTTAAACATTCCAATGGCAACGGCCTTGGCACGTGTGCGTTGCTCAAGCATGTTCCAGAAGGCTTCTGTCATCAGGATTATTTCCTTTTTATTGTTTGTGGTTAAGAGTGCGGTGACGTTTTTTTCCTTGTGTCGGAGGTCTTCCAGTGAAAAAACGGCATGTGCGTTTCTTCCGGTGCGTTCTCCCTCTTGTGTCAGACGGACTGAGCCCCAGTGCAGCGCCACGCATATCTGGACGGGGAACTTGATGTATCTGGCAAGTCCGGCGGAGAGCTTTGAACCCGACTTCAGGGCATCCTCGGCAGCGCCAAATGTTGCAAAAAAGCCATCACCTGTGCATTTCAAAAACGGATGTTTTTCATTCTGCAGCGACCTGTCAAGCATCTGTCCCAGCGCAGAGACCACCTTTACCAGTTGCGTCTCTCCACCTTTTACAAGGCGCGTAGAGCCTACTATGTCCACAACCAGTAGCGCCTCCGTCCTCTCCTCAAAGAACTCACTTGGAGGGATGAGAATACTGCCCTCCGTGGTGTAGGCCTCGTCGATCAGGGCCTCGTGTTGGAAATCAGCGCCGGCAGGTATCACCCCTATCCGCGTTCGCCCCATCGATAACCACGATGGGATCGGAAGATCAACAATGCCCTTGATCCTGCGACCGTTTAAGTAGGTACCATTACGACTACCGAGGTCTTGTATCCTTAAGTTGTCGCCATCTACCGATATTATGCAGTGACTGCGGGAGACCGTCCTGTCATTTTTCAACGCCAGGTGGTTACCGCTACCACGTCCTATCGAAAACGAAGGATAACTCACCGGCAATAAGAAGTCGGAGGGTTGTTTGTCAAGATTTATGACGAACCCCAGTGGGATGGCCATTTCCCTGATCTCGCCCTTGCCTGAGACCAGGTCTTCGGTTTCGGATATGGCAATGATGTCGTCTGTTTGGAGCTGATCGCCCTGGCAATCAACCAGCACTACGGTGATATTGTCCAGGCCGCCGGCGTTGTTGGCGCTGTCTATGAGCGCCTGACATGCCGCTTTGTTATCGCTGTACTCACTGATGATGTCCATGATCGTATTGTCGGTAAGCATACCGGTCAGGCCATCGGAGCATAACAGAATCCTGTCTCCCGGTTTGAGTTCAAGCAGCATGGTCTCAGGCAAGGCATCCCCGGCCATGCCAATGCACCGGGTTATCTTACCCCGTGCCGGGTGTGTGGATGCCTCCTCGGGTGTGATCTCGCCGGAGTTGATGAGTACCTGTATGACCGAGTGGTCCATGGTCATCTGCTTAAACTTACCGTTGCGCAAGAGGTAGGCCCGACTGTCTCCCATGTGGGCAAGGAGGGCTGTCATATCACGCACAAGCAACAACACCACCGTCGCACCCATACCCGATAACCCTGGCTTGCTCTTGCTTACTGAGCGCACTTGTTCGTTAAGCTCCGTCAGTGCCACGTTTAACTGCTCGGTGGCCTTTGCGGAGTTAAGTGCCGTGACATCCTTCATCCGTTTATTGAGTAAGATCGGTAACATTTCAACAACCAGCCTTGAGGCCAAGTCGCCCGCTGCATGGCCTCCCATGCCATCGGATACTATGTAGACCCCCTTTTCAGGGTCAACCGACCAGTTGTCCTCATTTCTCTTTCGGATACGCCCCTTATCCGTCAGACCGGCATAGCTTATCGTGTGTGTCATAGAGCACCCTCCAATGCCCGCTTTAATCCTATTGCAGTTTTAAACTTTATCTCAGGCTGATCTATCAATGCCTCGTCAATGACCTCAGCCAATCTCTTTGGTATCTTCGGGTCTCTATTGAGTATAGACACAGGACGACTCTGAAGCACTATGTACCAGGGGTCCTTGCCCTTTGGAAAATCCCTCGGAAACTTCCCCGTCAAGAGGTAGTACAGTGAGGCCGCCATAGACCACACATCGGCCTCCGGCTTGGAATACTTGAAGTTTATCACCTGTTGTCGTGACATAAACACCGGCGTACCCGCAGCAGAGCCGGTGCGCGTATAACCGCTCAAGCCCGCCGCATCAAAGGCCTTGCTCAGACCAAAGTCAGCTATTTTTGATATCCGGCTGGGGCCGGTTCCATAGAAAAAGAAGTTCGACGGTTTTAAGTCCCTGTGCACAAGCCCCTTGAGCGTCATAATGCGGCCATCTGTGAGTTTAACATTTGGTATCTCCAGGTTGTGGGCATAGTCCAGACCGTCGAGGGTCTGAAGGATAATAGTCATGGCCTCGTCTACCGAAAACTTTCCACCCATCTTGAGCATCCACCTGTCAATGCTGCCGCCATCACAGAACTCAAGCGTAAAGTAAAAAATACCCTTCCAACTGCCATAGTCGAGCATCTGTACTACGTTTTTGTGCTTGAGGTGCCTGGTGTATTCAACCTCACGCAGAAACCTCTCACGCGACTGCTCGTTGACGGCCACCTCGGCAAGCATTACCTTGAGGGCTACCTTTTCGCCCGTGCTGTTGTTCGTTGCCAGGTAGACAACACCCATGCCGCCCTTTCCAAGCTCTTTTATGACGGTATAGCCCTTGATCTCCAGCAGACGCTCCTGAACATCCTGGGACGTCATTGGCTTAGACAGTTCCTCTGCCTCTTTACTACAGTTGTCACATACGGGAGGGTCACCCTTGGCCGCAGCCACATTGCCGGGTATTTCCTTACCGCATTTAACGCAGTTCACTACGGGTTTAGACACCGGAGGTTTTGGGGGTGTCTTTTTTACGGGTGGTTTGTTCTTTGCGCAGTCATCGCAGATGTACTGGTTGGAGTTTAGTCTGTTTTGTTGGAGCTTATCCGCGGGTATCTCCTTTGAGCAGACAGAGCAGAACTCTACCGTACCCAGCTCCAGCTTAAATATAGTGCTGCCAAGTCTGACCTCGTCACCTTCCTTGAGGTCGTACTCGGGGAAAAAGTGCTCCGACTTGTCAATGACCTTGGCCCTGTCACGCTGGCCTATCTTGACGCCGTTGACGTAGGTACCATTGAGGCTGCCAAAGTCCCTGACCCTTATGCCGGGGGGGTTGATGTCAAACAGGCAGTGATGACGGGATATAGTACGGTGGTCCTCATCATCAGGCAGTCGCGGGTAACAGTCCACCCCTCGTCCGACTATGCAGATCGTACGCTCGTTAAAGACATACTCTTTGCCCTTGAGTTTCCCCTCCGTGACCTTGAGTACTACCTTCGCCGGCAACAGATACCTCTTGCTCTGACTCCGGTGCAAACGCACCTGGCTCCGTGGCAAACCTGCGCACAAACCGGTCTGACGCTCGTAGTTAATTCATCCCTGCTATGAATGAAAAAACCTCACACAACACATGAGTTTATTATATTATTCATGAACATTCGCATATCACAATTCTCTAATTTAGCAAACCTTATTCAGACATGTCAATAGTATCTGGTGTTTTCTTTGAAATGTTTCTTGTTGTAAATATTTCTGTGATGGTATGCGATAAACAGGTAACGGTAGCACTCCAATCAACCGTGGGTGAGGTGGGTAGCGCCACAGTCAACCGTGGCTGCCAATATTTAAGCCACTTTTATATCTTCATAGTATGGCGTTGCTGCTGTGCTTGAGCGATGTGAGCACGCTTGACTGGAGTGGTACCGACCACCTTCGCTGTTGCACTTATGGATCATTTTAAAAGTTCTTTGAATTGCTCTACATTTAAATCAGCATCCCTGAGAATGTTTGACAAGGTTTTTTGATGCAAGATTTTTCCTGAATGATAGGGAACAGTTGCCCTTCTGCCTTCCTTATTCTTGTATATCTTGTGGCTTGCGCTTTGTCGTGAAAAGACAAACCCAGCCATTTCCAACACTTTAATTGCAGTAGCAGTTATTCTCGGAAGTTTTTCGCTCACACTGCGACTTCCATAAGGGGTAGGCTTACTGATTCAGACTGTGGGATTTCTTCCCCATTTTCAATTCTATCTTCTATGTGAAGGCGAATTGCATCCTTGATATTTTCCAGGACCTCTTCATAAGTATCACCCTGTGTGTAGCACCCTTGAAGCGCGGGACAGAAGGCAAAATAACCTTCACCATCCTTTTATGTTACCACTGAAAACTTATATACACCCATCTTACGACTCCTCTTTAGACAACTGAGTTGGTTGCAGAAATCCTATCAATTTATTGTACACCAGGCCAAGTGTGTTGGTCAAGCAAGGGGACCAGTCCCTCTGCCAATAGCCTATCCGGCAAATGGGCGTTCGTTTTACACATCGCCGGCGTATAATTTTTAAGGCTCTTTCTCAACTCCCTCCCTTTATGGGAGGGCAGCAGTGCCCTTGCCTAAGGGCTGACAGGGCAGTACTGCACCTCCTGTTCCGTTGGCAGATTCACACGGAATATGCACCCCTGTTGCCCGTGCTGGTTCTCTACGGTGATATCGCCCCCGTGGTCCTGGACGATCTTCTTGCTCAGAGGTAAACCAAGTCCGGTGCCCGTACCGATCTCCTTGGTTGAAAAGAACGGCTCAAAGATATGGTTGAGCTTATCCGGCGACACCCCTGTCCCCGTATCTGTTACCTTGATAACCACATACTGCCTCTGGTCTGTCAGCGTAGTCTCCGTGGAAACTCCCAGCACCCCACCAGTGGGCATGGCGTCTATTGCGTTTGAGATGAGATTATCCATGACCTGGCGTATCTGACTCTTATCGATGGGCACGTCGGGCACTGCGGTGATTGTTTTTTTGATGCGGATGTTTTTTTCATTGCATATATCTGCGTAGTTATTCATGGATTCCTCTACAACGTAGTTTACGTTGCAGTACTGTAGGTTCAACTGGGTGTTTTTTGCGTATGACAGGGCGTTTTTCAATATCATCTCCAGCCTTGTCACCTCGGAGTATATCACCTCGGCACACTGTTTTTCCCAACTGCCCTGTGGCATCAGTTTGTTCAACCGCCTGGCATACCCCCCGATGACCATCAACGGGTTTCGTATTTCGTGGGCGACGTTGGCGGATAATCTGCCCAGGGCCGATAGCTTTTCGGCCTGTGTGAGGCGGTCATTGAGGCGCTGTTTTTCCTGTTCGTTTCTGTGTTTTTCGATGATACTTGCAGTGGCGCTGGCCACGGCAGAGAGAAAGGCCTCCTCGGTGTCATCCCGCCTGTGTCCTTTATCCACGTACAGGTTAACAACCCCCAGGAGCTGCTGCCCCGAAAACACAGGCACACAGTAATGACCGTGCTCATGCATACCCTCATAGTGAATATCGTGCGCACAATCAATGTGATCGATAAAGACAATCTGTCCGCTCAGGGCAGCACGACCACACAGACACTTACCATATGGGATGCTGTTACACAGATGAAGGAGTCTGGAGTCCAACCCATAGCTCACTGCCATCCTCAGAGAGGCATGGGCATTGTCTGCGAGAAATATACACCCCTTTGATTGAATCCTCAGCCACGGTATCGATAGTATGAGATCAAGGACACGTTGCAGTTGCTCTTCAAAAGACAGCTTGCTCAGGGAGACCATGAGTATCGAGTTTGTCACCTTCTGGATGTGATAGTTTTCCCGTATTTTTTCCTCTGCCTGACTCCTTTCGGTTATCTCTGTCTTCAACCTCTCATTGGCCTCTGTGAGTGCCGCGGTACGCCTGGCAACCCTGCCTTCAAGCTCCTGATTAACAACCGTCATCTCCTCTCTGGCCTGTTCAAGCTCCGTGATGTCACGCGATATGCCAATGATGCCAACAGTGTTGCCGTCCTTATCGTACCAGGGTATCTTTGTCGCAGAGATACAGACCCGTCTGCCGTCTTTGCGGACAAACTTCTCAACTATGCCTATTAGTGGTTTGCCGGTGCGTATGACCTCCTGCTCCTGTTTCATGCTGATAGCGGCCTGTTCACTTGGGAGATAATCATGGTCGGTCTTTCCTGTCATCTGCTGTGGGACGGTGTTTGAGTGTTCAGCCTTTGCCCGGTTGACCATCACAAACCTGCCGGCAGTATCCTTGAAGTAGATTGAATCAGGGATTTTGTCCATCAGCGTCATAAGCAGCTCAAGATGTTCGTTTGTCTGTTTAATCGATTCCATACTTTTTTAACCTGTGTCTGAACTGCCTGAAGGATATGTTAAGCAGTCTGGCGGCATCCGTTTTAATGCCCCCCGTGATCTCAAGGGATTTTTTGAGATACGCCATCTCTATGTCTTCAAGTATGCTGTCGAGGTTTACGCCCTCGGGGGTTATATTTACGCCGGAGGTTGACAGCGTCATAGCCTTTTGCATGATGTAGTTTCTGATTTCTGCAGGGAGGTCGTTTGCACAGATGGTTGGGCCATCAACAAAGGTCAGGAGTCTCTCTATCATGTTTTGGAGTTCCCTGACATTACCGCGCCAAGGGTAATTCATTATGAGGTCCATGGCATCCTGAGAGAACTTTGTCTCCTTGCCCCCATGTTTTTCAAAGAAGTGCTCGATAAGCACCGGTATGTCTTCCCGTCGTTCCCTCAGGGGGGGGATCAGCACGGGGATGACGTTTAATCTGTAGTAGAGGTCTGCCCTGAATCTCCCGGCTGTTGCCTCATCCTGCAAGAACTTGTTCGTAGCCGATATGACCCGGACATCGACGATGACGTCCTTTGTGCCGCCGATTCTGCGGAAGGAGCCATCTTCGAGCACCCTGAGCAGTTTTGATTGCAGGGTCATGGGCATATCACCTATTTCGTCAAGGAAAATGGTGCCGTTGTTGGCGACCTCAAAGAGGCCCTCCTTGTTTGAAGCTGCCCCGGTAAAGGCCCCCTTCATGTAGCCAAACAACTCGCTCTCCAGTAGTCCCTCGGGGAGGGCGGCACAGTTGATGGCCACAAAGTCCTTGCCGGAGCGCTTACTGAGGTTATGGACGGCATGAGCAATAAGCTCCTTGCCACAACCACTCTCACCCATGATGAGTACGCTTGATTGGCTGTCGGCTATCTTGGGCAAACTCATGAGCAGTTCCAGCATGGGTTTGCTCTTGCCTATGATGTTTTCGAGTCTGTAGGTGGAGAGTATTTGTTGTCTGAGATTTTTGACCTCTCGTTTTAGTAGGCGTTTTTCGAGTGCGTTTTTGACTATCAGGCGGATTTCGTCGATCTTAAACGGCTTGTTGATGTAGTCGTAGGCGCCGAGCTTCATGGCTTCGATGGCATCCTCTGTGGTACCAAAGGCCGTTATCATCAGCACGATAGTCTCCGGAGCGGTATCCTTGACAGAACGTAATACGGCAAAGCCATCGTTTTTGGGCATCCTGATATCCGTAATGACTATGTCAAAGATGTCCTTTTTGATGGTCTCAATTCCCTCGCTACCATCATAGGCCGACAACACGTCGTAGCCTTCCCCCTCCAGGAGCATCTTTAATATGTCGTTCATGCTCCTTTCGTCCTCGACTATTAATATCTTGCCTTTATTGCTTATGTCTGTCATACGGTAAAAAGACCTCAAAGACACTGCCATTTCCAACAGTGCTCATTACATTGATCCTGCCGGAGTGTTCATGCACAATCCGGTACACCATGGCAAGGCCAAGTCCACCACCACCCTGCTTTGTTGTAAAAAAAGGGTAAAAAATTTTCTTAAGTATATTCGGTTCTATACCGGCACCATTATCCTTGAATCTTATTGTAACAAATTCTGGCAATTGTTTCACCTCCACGGAAATTTCTCCGTTGTCCTGACATGCCTGAATGGCATTAAGGCCGAGGTTCCAGAACACCTGCCGGAGCTTATTGTCATCAGCGTCGATGTAGACCTCGGCAGCGATATTGGTCTTGATTGTCACGTTGCTGTTGGTTGAGGCAAGGGCACGGAGCATCTCAATTGTTTCACCCAGAGTTCTGCTCAACAGGATGGTTTTAAATTCCGGTGGACGTGGGCTGGAGTAGGTCAGAAAATCGGTGATAATCTTATTCATCCTGTCCATTTCAACGATTGCGATGTCCATGATTCTTTTGCGTTTGGTTTCGTCGAGGCTGCCCTCTTTGAGCATCTCAACGGAGGAGCGGATGGCGGAGAGGGGATTTCTGATTTCGTGTGCTATGTTGGCGGCCATTTCGCCGATGGCGGCGAGTTTTTCCTTTTCCTTCACCTCCCGTTCCATTTCAACGAGCTTTGTGTGGTCCTCAAAGGTGATCACATAGCCCATGACCTCACCGATGTCGTTTCTGTGTTTGGATATCTTTAGTTCAATGATTTTCTCATCACCGGCAATGGTGATGCACCCGCGCAGGCGTCCGGTCTTGATAGGTGCGGGGATGAATTCAAAGACGTCCCAGATGGTTTTCTCTATTGCCTGCGTTTTTTTAAGCCCTGTGATCTGTTCCGCTGGTCGGTTAAAGAGCATGATATTGCCGGCGGTGTCGGCATAGGACAGGCCACCGGGGATGTTCTCTATGACCTCGAGGTGGAAGGCATAGAGGTCGCGGAAGTCACTTTCACGTTTTTCGAGTGTTCTGGAGGTCTTTTCGAGGTTCAGCAGCAGGTGTCTGCCCAGAAAGGCCACCAGAAACATGGCCATTATATTGGCAAAGATATTGTAGAAGAAGTCCTTGGCATTTAGTACCTTGCTGAAGTGTATGCCTATGATCCCGTAGAACTGCATGACGATCACGGAGCCATAGGTCAGGGCGCTGATGGCTGCAATGGAGAGTATCGGGCGTCTGCCGAGGGTTATCCCCGCACCGATGACGTTTACCAGGAGCATAAAGGAGAACCAGCTCTCTATGCCTCCGGTTATTAAGATAAAGAGCATGATTAGCGCTATATCTACGAGTATCTGTATGTAGGCAAAGACAAAATATCCCCTTGTGAGCTTCCTAAGCAGCAGGAGATACACTATGGTCAACAGGAAGATAAAGGCGGCAAACCAGGATAAGAACTGGGAGTTTTCTACTATTAAGAAGTTCTTATTGTAGACGTAAAACGAGGCAACCAGGAGATAGGCAATAAAGACCCTTGAGCCTATCAGTGCCCTTATCTTCTTTGTTTGCTGTTGATGCAATATACTACTTAATGAGCGTCATCATCTTGAATATTGGCAAATACATGGCAACGACGGTAAAACCTACGGTACCGCCCAGAAAGACGATCATCATAGGCTCCATGGCAGCCGTGAGGTTAGCCACGGCGCTGTCTACTTCTTCGTCGTAGAAGTCTGCCACCTTACTGAGCATGTTGTCCAGGGCGCCGGTGGCCTCACCGATGCCGACCATACTGGTGACCATTGGCGGGAAGATGGATATCTGTTTAAGGGGTTCGGCCAGGGGTTGGCCTTCTATGACGGCGTTTTTTATTGTGGCAATGGATTTTTCAATGACCTTGTTGCCGGCCGTTTTTGCGGTGTTTTCGAGGGCCTCTATGATAGGCACACCGCTGGAGATAAGGGTGCCCAGCGTCCTGGTAAACTTGGCCACGGCGACCTTTTTTATCAACGGACCAAAGACGGGGAGCTTTAGCAGCAGTTTATCTATAAACAATCGTCCATTTTCCGTGCGCCGAACCTGTTTTATTGTATATACGGCTGCTACGGTAAACACCACAATCATGGCCCCACCCCAACCTGCAATAAAGTTACTCAGAAATATGATAAACCGCGTGGGAGCCGGTAGCGTTCCACCTAACTGGGCAAACATCTTGGAAAAAACGGGGACAACAAAAACCATGATTACACCAATACACACAGCCGCTATGGATATAACAACGGCAGGATAGGTCATTGCCCCTTTGACCTTCTTTTTTAGCTTCATCGCCTTTTCCATATAGTCGGCGAGCCTTTGCAGGACTGTATCAAGTATACCTCCGGCCTCCCCGGCCTGTACCATGCCTTCGTAGAGGTCGTCAAAGACCCTGGGGTGTTTACTGATGGCCTCCGCAAACGTAGAGCCACCCTCTACATCTACCTTCATCTGGCTGATAACACTCTTGAGCTTGTCGCTTTCGGTCTGTTGTGCCAGTATATCGAGGGCCTGTACCAGCGGCAAACCTGCATCTATCATCGTTGAAAACTGTCGTGTAAAGACCACTATATCCTTTGTTGATATGCTTCCTCTGCCACTGAAGCCCTTTTTTTTGGGTGTTGCTACTGGTGCCTTTAATTTATCATCGGCCATAAAACTACTCCTTTGTATGTAGAATAATACATTTTTGCATCTGTTTGCATATCTCTTATCATATGTACTGGACAACCTCCTCAAAGGGCAGCCTGTACACGGGTGGTTGCGGGAGCTTTCTGTGCCCCAGGGGTATGATCAAGGCTATGTCTTCCTTGCTGGTGTCAAGCTGCAGGACGTCTCTGACCTTTTGCGGTTCAAAGCCGCCAATGGGGCAGGAGTCTATGCCGATAAAGGCAGCAGCCGTCATCATATTGGCAGCAGCTATGTGGCATTGCATGATGCTCCAGGGCAAGGTGTCTGTTTGCCGGTAGTAGCTCTCGTAAAACTGCACTATCCACTGATAAATCTCAGGGGGATAATTCCTGCGTTTAAACATCCTGGTGACATAATCACTGCCTGGTGTCAGCTCCTGCACTTTTGCAACGATTGATACCACCACGCTGCACGTGGTCAACTGTTGTTGGTTGAAACAGGCAGCCATCAGCCGTTGCTTTATTACACCAGACCTGGCAACTATAAACCTCCACTGTTCCAGGCCAAAGGACGACGGCGAAAGCCTGCCCGCCTCAAGGATAAATCTCAGGTCATCTTCCGATACCTCCTTTGATTCATCAAACACCTTACACGCATGTCTGTACTGCATGGCATTTAAAAACGCTTCTCTCATAACACCATAGACCTCCTCATGATAAATATTATCTACCGTTCTTTGGAATTCTTAATCTTTATCGTATCGTCGTCGTCGTCGTCAGCGGCCCTTGGGTTTTTATCCATCAGGGGGGCTTTATTTTTATCGCTCATAGACATGTCCAGTCCTATCGTCTTTTCAAGGCTATCATTGATCTCCGGAGCAAGCCCTGAGGCTTCTGGCGGCATATGCTTAAATTCACCCAGGTTCTCTGGCAGACTTTCGATGGAAGAGAAGGAGAAGTCGTCGTCATCGGCGATATCGAAGCCCTCATCGTCGCTGAGGTCATAGACTTCCCCGTCTTTGTTGTCATCCTCCAGGGACAGGGCATCCAGGTCATGGTCTGACTGGGGCTTGACGTCTATATTGTCTGCGGTTCTCAGCGGATGTGATTTTTTGCCTATGATTGCCGTTTTTATCGCATCTTGATCTTCTATTGTCAGCCCGGCATCATACTTTAGTTCAACATCAAGGTCGTCGTCTCCAATGTCTATTTGCAAGCCATCCGCATAATCTATACCATCGTCATCGGGCAAATCAATGCCATCATATTCTACGGCTGCCTGACCGTCATCAGATTGTATCTCACTATCTGTCAACAGGGTGGGTGTTTCGAAGTCATCGTCGGGTTCACTACCGCCCTCTGTAACCATCTCAGGCTGAAGGTGGTCAATATCAGACATATACGTTGGCGCCTCACTTTCGTCAAGCTCCAGTTCTATCGAATCCAGTGACGCCTCTTCAGCCTCAAGGCCGTCTATCTCAAGGCCACTCTCATCCGCAACCGCTTCAGGCTGAAGGT
>NZ_JABXWD010000020.1 GCF_019173545.1 Candidatus Magnetobacterium casense
CTGCGAAAATAAAGATACCCCTCAATACTGGGAAATCCAGGGCGTCGAGTTCGGTCAACGCAATCTGATCGTTGGCCTCAACGCAACAGGGAAGACGCGACTGTTAGATGTAATCACAAGACTTGCCGGATTTATATTAGGAAAATATGATATTATTTATCACAGTGAGTATATACACTTGAAAACTCAGTTTTATGACACATCCGATGATAGTATATTTTCATATGAGTTGGAAAAAACAGATACATTGGGAGGTGTTTCGGAAAAACTTGAAAAAAATGGAGAAGCTACCTTTGAAAGGAGCTACAAACTTAAAACTGAAAAGAAAAAATTCCCCAATTCAGATATAGTTGGTTGGGCTAAAAAATATAAGTATTACTCCTTTAATTTCAAAAATCAGACTACTATATATGATCATCGGGTAAGTAAATATCGTGATAGTAATATTTTAGTGCGCCTGTTGTCTACCTTACTTACTAATGATAAAACAGAGAAAGTGCTACTAGAAGATTTTGACTATGTTGGTTTTCCTACAGATTATGTAACTATAACCATCTCACCCATCGTACTGTCTAAATGTGTATTGTTAAAAGAAAAGGGGTTGGAACGTCTTACAGATCATTATAGAATGTCACAAGGGATGTTCAGAGCATTAACGCTGATTGTCATTATTGAAGACTTATTATTAAGCAATAGCGAATGTACTCTTGTAATCGATGATATTGGTGAGGGCTTAGACTTTGATCGATCATCAAAACTAATCAAATTGATCTTCAGCAAGCTAAAAGATTCAAATATCCAATTCATAGCCACAACGAATAATCGATTCTTGATTAATGCTGTTGATATTAGAGACTTAAATATCTTAGAACGTGAAGGGCATGTCGTGAAGTCCTATAACTACAGCAATAGCAAAGAACAATTTGATGAGTTTGAATT
The DNA here is from genome assembly GCF_019173545.1 of Candidatus Magnetobacterium casense. GTDB lineage: Bacteria > Nitrospirota > Thermodesulfovibrionia > Thermodesulfovibrionales > Magnetobacteriaceae > Magnetobacterium > Magnetobacterium cryptolimnobacter. Next base: position 940 of record NZ_JABXWD010000020.1, read on the forward strand.
CACGGGACTAGGCTCTTTCGATTTGTTCAGATATCAGATGTATAAGACACAAGAGGCACAAGTTGAATGATAAAGATAGCTTTTTTCGTAGAGGGGCAGACGGAGAGAATCTTTGTTGAAAAATTCCTGGATGAATATATTAGCCTCAATAAGTGCGAACTGATCGTCCAAAAATATATAGGCAATAATAAATCAGTAAAGAGGATATTTGAGAAAAAGAATCCTTATGCAAAATTCTATGTCCTGATCCATGAGGTAGGTAACGACGAAAAGGTGAATATAACTATCAGGGAAAATGCTGAAGTAATGATCAAAAGTTCGGACTATTCATATATTATTGGACTGCGTGATCTGTATCCCAAATCACGACAAGAAAGAGATAGAGTGATCAAGGCCTTTTACAAACTATTCGATAAGTTTGATTATAGTCATAAGATAAAATACATACTCGCAATCATGGAAATTGAGGCGTGGTTTTTATTGGATAAAGACTTTTTCACTAAAATGACCGACAATCCACAGGAAGTTACAAAGATTCTTGACAAGAAAAATACAGAAGAATATAACCATCCGGCTAAGGTGATAGATAAAATATACAGACTCTTAGGTAAAGAGTATAATAAACACGAAGACGATTCATACAACATCACTTATAACTTAGACTACAATTTCCTGTGCTCAGACGAGGTAAAGGCAAGGTCGGATAGCTGGCACTGCTTTGTCCAATGTGTAGATGACTGCTTTAGGTAACGTCAAGAACGCTCTAAGTGCATGGCCATAAATATTTATGACATTGGGATAGAAGTATTATGGGGTCAAGGGGACTGGTCCCCTTGCGGGTGGGTCTGAGGGAGGGCAGATCCCTCCCTTCTTTCTTCTCCTTGTATGTTTATAATGGAAAGGAGGTTATAGTAATGTCTAACCAGATAACGGAAGAGCCATTAACTCAGGTAATGGACAGCGTCAAGGGAGAAAACATTCTATTTGAGGTCTTGGAGTACATACCGACCATAAAAGTTATGGCAGCAAGGAAGCTCAAGCAGGTCAAGGTCACGATGAAAAACCCGGCATTTTTTTGTCTATTGCAGGAGTAGGTAAGATGAAAAAAGACTCCCTCGACATTAGTAAAGTCGTTATGCTGGGTAGGGTTTTTGACGAATATTATCATATGTTTAGTCTCAAAGACATTTCCCCTGCTGATACTAAAATCCTTGACGTTGCTTCCGGCGTAAGTTCCTTTTGCACACAGGCCAATAAAAAAGGATATAATGTAACAGCCTCTGACATTATTTATGATCGTTCACCGGAGGAATTATATAAGCAGGGTCTACTTGATGTTCAGGAGATTATGGAACAGATGTCCTCTGTCGCTCATAAATATAATTGGGAATATTTCAAGGATATTGAAATTTTGCAAGCTACAAGGCTTAATGCTCTGTCTTTATTTGTTGAAAATTACAAGGAATTTGGAAGCAAACGTTACATAAATGTGAAATACCCATGTTCAAACTTTTTTGAGAATCAATTCAATGTATCACTGGTATCACATTTTCTCTTCCTTTACGAGAATATGCTCGATTATAAGTTTCATAAAGATACAGTAAAAGAGCTTGCGAGAATTACAAGAGATGAGATACGTATTTTTCCACTTGTGAATTTTAAAGGAATAACATCTCGTTACATAAGTGAGTTAATGAATGATGTTGAACTGGGATTTCTTGAATTTACAATACGGAAAGTTGAATTCAATTTTATGAAAAATGCTGATGACCTGCTTATAATTAGAAAAATTAAGCCAAACTAAAAACTTGTAAAACTATCTTTTTTTATAGATCATTTCAGAAAAGGAGGTTGTCGCCATGTCTAACCAGATAACGGAAGAGCCATTAACTCGGGTAATGGACAGTGTTAGCGGGGAAGGCATCTTGTTTGAGGTGCTGGAGTATATACCGACCATAAAGGTACCGGGGGCCAGGAAACTCAAGCAGGTCAAGGTCACTATGAAAAACAGGGAAATCAGAATGGAATCCGGTGCCCTGCACTTTATGAAGGGGGATGTTACCATTGAGATTCCAAAGGCAACGGCAGGCGGTATTTTTTCAGGCTTTGTCACAAACGAAAAAATCGTTAAGCCCCTCTATAAGGGCAGTGGTGAAATCTACCTGGAACCAAGCTATTCTGACTATATCCTCATAAATATCGATAACACCCAACTGATTGCCGACAAGGGTCTCTTTTGCTGCTGCGAGTCAACCCTGCACGTTGGCGCAGTTTCCCAGAAAAACCTGATGACGGGACTTGCCGGGGGCGAGGGGTTTTTTCAGACCCTGATCAAGGGTACCGGTATATGCGTGTTGTGTTCCCCCGTGCCCGTGAGAGAGATCATGCAGGTTCAACTGGACAATGAGACCCTCAAGGTCGATGGTACGTTTGCCCTGCTGCGCCTTGGGGATGTAGAGTTCACGATAGAAAAATCCACCCGCACGCTCCTGGGTTCAGCGGCAAGCGGGGAAGGACTGTTGCAGGTATTTAGAGGCACCGGACAGGTATGGCTTGCCCCTACCCTGGGCAGATGAGTACAGACCTCCACCTGGTATAAGACTACTTTCGTATAGAACCTTAAAGATATTAGTAGTTTAGCTCTTTTTGAGCGCCTCCGGGGTAGATTACCGTGAATTTACCTTCTTTTTTGTCGTCCTTAAACTGACCGGTAATCTTCTTGCCATCGGGATAGATAAGTGTACCAGCTCCGTGCTTTTTTCCGTCCTTAAACTCACCCTCGTACTTCATCCCATCGGCATACGTATAGATACCCTTGCCGGTAATGGCATCGTCCTTAAACTCACCTTCGTACTTGTCGCCGTTGGCCCAGACAAAGGTGCCTTTTACACGTTTGTCACCAACAAACTCGCCTTCAAACCTGCCGCCATCGGGGAACAGGTAAACACCCTTACCCTCTCGCTTGCCATCCTTTAAGGAGCCGGTGTACTTCCTGCCGTCCTTTAGCGTCTGAGTGCCGGTGCCATCCATCTGCGAGTTCTTGAATTCCCCTTCATACGTGCTGCCATCGGGAAAGACCTTCGTACCAACGCCGTCCTTGCAGTTACCCTTGATACAATCGGCATGTAACACCACTGCCGAAAAGCAATACAGCGCAACGATTAAAACCACAAACCTCTTCATGTCAACCTCCATTGCTGAGACATACGGGCTATTTACCGTAGACCTGTTCTTGGGAAAAGACCTTTGCGGCAAGCTCCTGTCCGTTGATATCCTTGTAGAAGCAGCTCCTGTGACCGGTGTGACAGGCCCCGGGGCCATGCTGGATTACCTTGATCAGCAGGGTATCGTTGTCGCAGTCAACCAGCACCTGCTTTACCTCCTGTCCGTGCCCGGATTGTTCGCCCTTTTTCCAGAACTTCTGCCTCGAACGCGACCAGAAGTGCGTATAACCACTCTGCAATGTCTGAGCCAATGATGCCTCGTTCATGTAGGCAACCATCAACACCTCGCCATTTTCTGCGTCCTGGACGATGGCCGGAATAAGCCCCTTGTCGTCATACTTAAGCGTCTCTGTCATAACGTGTCAACTCCTTAACGATATTATTAGGTTCAGTATAACATAAACGCCCTTACTCTGGCGATTGCCCTGTATGAGTACCTTGTACTGTGCATTTTTTCGACCATACCCCCTGTGTGTCGTATAAGCGCCCCTTTTTTTGGCGATCCGCTATCAGACCAGTTGTCCTGATACCTCATCGACATCCTCGGAGAGGCTGATTAGGTCATCTCTGTCGAGGTCCAGTTCAAACATCGCCTGTTTGTATGATTGCAGCTTGTCGATGCAGACATTAGTGTCGGAGCCGGGCTGACACTGGTAGAAGCTGATGCAATCGGCCATGAACAGACATGCCGCAAGCCTTCTGTCATTTGAGTTTGTATGGATGCTGATATCAGTGTCATGGTGGTGCATGATTACGGCAGATATATCGTCCGTCAGGCCCATTGATTTTGCTATGATATAGCCGCCTACGGCATGAGAGGTGTTAAATTCCCTGTCTTCAATTTCAACGATATCGGTATCATTGCCCAGGGCCATGTCAATATCCTTGGCATAGGCGGGGAATTTCTTCAGCAGATATGGTGTGGCACAGTCGTGAAACAGACCGGCCATAAAGGCATTGTTGTCGGGGACATCTCGGAGCTTTTTGGCTATCAACGTGGCAACCCTGGCCACCAGCATGGAGTGGGTCCAGAACTTTTCCAGGACGGGATTATCTATTTTTATGGCGTTTTTCAGTGCCGAAACAAGTACGATGTTTTTAAAATTATCCAGGCCCAGGACATTTATGGCCCCTATGATAGAGTCACACTTGCGTACTGCAAAAAAGGGGGAGTTGGCCACCTTTATTATCTGGGCCGACAACGCCACATCTCTGCTTACAAGATTTGCTATGTTGTGTATACTGACGTTGTTCTTATTGATCTCGGCATTTAACTCCACAAGTATCTTTGACTGAGTTGGTATGCCAATACTCTTTAAGATGACCTCTGTTTTTCTGATTCTCTCTAAATCCACATCAACACTCACTACCCCTTTTCACTGTATTTGCTGCCTGTGACCTGCAACCATGTTAGCGGGTTGACCAATCCAGGATTGTAGGGCCTCATCTGCTCACGCCTTTACTGCATTGACAGAGCAAGTGTCCTGTTTCGTTTGTTGCAACAGACACTGGAGGTCTCTTGCGGCCTCGTCCTTGTCTGAACACTCCTTGATCAATCGCTTGGTATTTGGTACTCTGCAAAATGAGGTCACCGTGCCGCTGTCTCTTATAACAACCTCAACGGCATAAATAACATTGCCTATTAAGAAGTAGTGCTGCCTCTTTGTTTCTATCATAAGTATGCCTCCTTACCTATATATATTTTTCGGTTATGAATTGAGAAAGATTTAATCCTGAAATTGATAACATACTCAGGCTATACAGAGCGTTTCGATTACGTGCATAGTACAAGAAAAGAAAGGGGCGGCTCCGCCCCCCTTTAGAACCCCCCGCAAGGGGACCAGTCCCCCACTGAGCCGGGGGTCGCTGACCCCTTGACCCCGTAGAAATGCCACGCGTTTTGTATTTAATCCAATCGAAATTTGCTATACATGATTGCACATACATGGTTCTTGCCGTTTTCATAGTCTGCGGTTTACTCTGAGTTCATCGAGTACTTTTTTCTGGCAAAGACTTCGTCCTTCCATCGTCTGAAGGAATCAAACCTGTATTGCCAGTAATAGAACCAGCTCTCTGAGTTGGTTGAGCGTTCGATTACGCCGGCCTGACTTGAGGCGTGTATAAAGCTGATGTTGTCGCGTGCGGTCTTGTTCACTACGCCGAGATGACGCAAGTTTCTTTTTGTATCCTTAAAGAAGATGATATCACCTGGTTTTACGTCGTCTTTTTCTATCTGGTAGGTGCTGTCATATATCTTGTCTGTACTGAAATAATAAGGCTTGAATTCGTAATCTGACTCTGCGAGGCTTTTCCTGATAACGGCGCATATAAGATGGGAGCAGTCGGTGTATGAGGGGTCATCGTCGGGATTTGCCCCAAACTTATACTTAGCGCCAAGGAACGAGGACGATATGTGGGGGATATTATCCTGGAGGACGTCATAAGGCGACTTTGGTGTTGGCGTCGGTTGCTGTGTATGTTGTGGTATATCTTCCCTGGGAACAGGAGGCCTGGAGATATCCTCTCTGACAATAGTCTTCTTTGTACAACCAAACGCAAATATCAGCAACGTAAAAATCAAAACCCTTCTCACCTGAGCCTTCTCATCTGCCCCTTCTCAACCGGAGTTGTTCTTTATTTTTTATCTAGTTCAAAGGCCTTATGCAGCTCTCTTACGGCCAACTCTGTGTACTTGCCATCGATGACGCACGACAGTTTTATCTCCGAGGTGCTTATCATCATGATGTTTATGTTATTGTCCGACAGGGTTTTAAACATTCTTGCAGCCACGCCGCAGTGAGTTCTCATTCCTACGCCGACTATGGAGACCTTTGCGATGTCATTGTTTACGACGACCCCCCTGGCCCCCAGGGAATCTGCCAGGGCCTTTGTGGTCTCAACGGCCAAGTGCTGGTCGGCCTTTGTCACCGTGGAGGAGATGTCGGTAAACTTACCATCGGTACTGACGTTTTGCACAATCATATCGACAACGATGCCCTTATCTGCCAGTGCCGTAAAGATTGTAGCGGCAATGCCGGGTCTGTCCGGCACATCCTGTATGGTTATTTTGACCTGATTTTTGTCATGTGCAACTCCTGAAACAACAACATTTTCCATAGTTAAATCCTCCTTGACTACGAGCGTACCCGGTAAAGAATTAAAACTAGATCGTACCACCACCGGTACGTCATATTTCTTGGCATACTCCACAGATCTTGCCTGCAACACCTTTGCGCCGAGGCTGGCCAACTCCAGCATTTCGTCATACGATATCTTTTCGAGTTTTCTGGCGTTATTGACGATATTGGGGTCGGCAGTGTAGACGCCATCGACATCGGTGTATATCTCACACAGGTCTGCCCTAAGGGCAGCGGCCACGGCCACCGCTGTCAGATCAGAGCCGCCACGGCCTAACGTGGTAACGTCCGACGTTTCATCGGCTATACCCTGGAAGCCGGCGATTACGGCTATATAGTCGCCACGTATGGCATCCCTGACCCGTTCGCCGGTTACCTTCTGTATCTTTGCCTTGGTGTAGGCGGTATCGGTCACTATTCCAACCTGCCGACCGGTTAGAGAGAGCGCCTTTTGACCGAGTTGCTCTATCGCCATTGCCACCAGTGAGGCACTAACCCGCTCGCCGGTTGACAGGAGCATGTCCAGCTCCCTCTCTGTTGGGACGGGTTGCACGGACTTTGCCAGTGCTATGAGTCTGTCCGTCTCACCGGACATGGCTGAAACAATGACCACCACGTCGTTGCCTTCTCTCTTGCAGGCCACCGCACGTTCTGCCACTGCCCTCATCCGCTCTATGCTGCCCACGGAGGTGCCGCCGTATTTTTGTACTATCAACATTAATTTCTGTCTTCCCTTCTATGTTATTTGTAGTGAATCTGTGTCCGGCTTAATTTATTGTTGTGGATTTATAAAGTAGTCCATGAGTCTGTGCCCCTCGTGAAAAGCCCTGATATCTTTCATCGTGGCGATGCCTTCGTCGTAGGACAGATTGCCGGTATTTTTGAGGTGGCGGCTGTCGTAGATGACAAAGGGGACGGGTTCATCCGTGTGCGTTCTGATACTGAGGGGGGTGGCATGGTCAGGCATCAGGAGCACCCTGTAGTCGTCCTTGAGGGACTTCAGACCCTCCATTACGTTACCGACCACGAGGCGGTCAAAGTCCTCGATAGCCTTGAGTTTGTCATCGAGCTTGCCGGAGTGTCCGGCCTCATCGGGGGCCTCTACGTGTATGTATACGAAGTCAACGTCCCTTAGGGCATCAACGCCATAGGTGGCCTTACCCACGTAGTTGGTATCCAGATAGCCGGTGACACCGGGTACCTTGATTATATTGAATCCGGCGCACACGCCCAGGCCACGCGTGAGGTCCACGGCGCTGATGAGGGCGCCATCGATCCCGTATTTCTCCCTAAAGAGTGGCATCCGTGGTTTTCTGCCCTGTCCCCACAGCCAGATGCTGTTGGCAATACGTTTGCCCTCTTTCCTTCTCTGTGCATTAACGGGGTGCTCTCTGAGGATGTCTATGGATTTGTACATGGTCTCAAGGATTAGTTTGTTGGCCTCCCCTGCGGGTAGAAATGCCGGGGCTGCTCTGCCTGTTATATCGTGTGGTGGCGTGCAGTTGAGGTTGACGTAGGCTTGGGCTTCTTTGTCGTCTTTGGTTTTTAAGAGCATCAGGTGGCGGTAACTCACGCCATGATAGAATTTTATACGGTTGTCTGCGAGTTTTTCGTTGAGGCTGTCGATGAGTGCGCCGGCCTCTTTGGTGCTTATGTGTCCGGAGCTGTAGTCCTCCATGAGTGTTTTTTCTGACCACCAGCGTTCGTCTTTGCCATCGGCATGGGCAAAATCGAGGCAGACGAGGTTGCAACGGAATGCCACGTCGGTTGGCTCAAGGGCGATCCCCATGCTTGCGGCCTCCAGAGGTGCCCTGCCACAGTAGTATTGTGCCGGGTCATATCCCAGTATGCAGAGGTTTGCAACATCGGAGCCGGGGGGAAACCCTGCCGGGACAGTCCGCACAATGCCGACTTCCCCGGTTGAGGCCAACCTGTCCATGTTGGGCGTGGCGGCCTTTTGCAGCGGGGTTAGTCCACCGAGGGCATCGTTAGGTCTGTCGGCCATGCCATCGCCTATTAGTACAACATACTTCATCTATCGTTTATTTAAAAGGGGATTGGGGTTCCTTATAATTTTGGCTCCTGAGGAGGGATTCGAACCCCCGACCAAGTGGTTAACAGCCACCCGCTCTGCCGGCTGAGCTACCCAGGAACATGTCGCCTCTTTATGACTCTACAACCTATTTTGATATTATAGACGGATTGGTGGTGTTTGTCAAGTGAAATTTTTCCGCTGCAGGACTAGCGTTGTTGCGTCGGAGGGCTGAGTCCAATCCCGGGGAGGGGCGTTATACCCTCCCCGGATTTAAAGGCAATGTGTATATGTTCGTTTATTGGTTAAACCAATCGGGAGACAGACCTTGAGTTGCATAACCGGAGTTATCCGATTCGCCTATGACGTATACGTCACCGGAAGATGTGTCCTGCCAAAGGGTGTCGGTTTGCATACCGTCGCCATATTGACGTATGCCTGGCTGGTTGCCTTTGTCATGGAAGTCTCCAACGCCTATGATCTTCCAGTTGCCTGGTACTGCCCGAGCCAGATATGCCCCTGATGCTATGGTTGCGTTGTTCATGTGCCATACGTAGAGGTCGCCGCTGACAGAGTCCTGCCAGACGATATCGCTGTTACCGCTGCCGGAGCTACCCCATTTGGCGATGAATTGCCCCTTTGAGTCAAACTTCTGCAGGCGATCGTTTTCTCCATCGGTAACAAAAACGTTACCGGAACTATCAACTGCTATGTCTCGTGGATTGTTGAACTGCCCATCACCGCTGCCGGAGCTACCCCATTTGGTGCATTGAAACAGCCATCCTCCGTACACGCTCCCCACGTAGCCACAAAGTTGTACGTCTGGGCTGTTGCGGCGCTGGAGGATTTGTTTGCAGCAACATCCCTTGAGACTTCAGCTCTGTTCTCCGGGTGATTAAGCTCCTGCAGCCACTGACTGGCTCCCTCCCTAACACCCTCTGCAGAACCGGCCTCTGCACAGTTGGCCGACAACATCCACAATAACGCTATTAGTGTTGCCAATATAAAACTTGTTATCCTGACTCTTTTGTTACTCATCACTAAAAACCCTGCTGTTTTTGATTTTTTTTGAACGTTATAGTAATTTTACCATATCCCTGGTGATTAGATCGATAATCTTTCCCTTGCTCCACTGTAAATTTGTTCTCCATCATAAACGCTACAAAAAGAAGAAGGAGGGCGGTTTACGGCAGGGCTGCCTCACCCCCTCCGCCCCATGTTGCATCGGCGGAGTCCAAGGCTTTCCCCAACGTGCGCCTCGGCATCGGGTGAGAGGTCGTTGCCTCCTCCGTAGGTTATATAGAATTGGCTGAGTTTGTCAAGCAAATAATATCCCTGTAACGTATCCTATTAAAAAAGCATGGTAAAATGGGGTCAAGGGGACTTCTTCGCACCCGCCCCTGTCACAAACCGCCCCTTTCTTTCTTGCCTTAAAGTATAGTTACCACGAAATATAAAGAGGATACCCTGTAACCTTACCGTTGGCTTCAAATATGTGACTATTTCATCACAGAAATATTTACAAGAAGCTTTTTCTTTACGGTCAAATGCTATTGCCTTGATAATATTTCCCTTGCTATTGTTTTCTTGCCCACTGATCTTGTAAATTAAATATAGTGCTTGATAGATTTGTCATAAAGCCCCGGGGGTCAGCTCTGGTAATAGTTGACATCCAGGACAAGCTGGTTGCCGCCGTTGAGGAGGCCGATCGGGTTGTTGCAAATGCCCTGCATCTCATTGAGTTGAGTAGGCTCTACGACATTCCCGTCCTGATAACGCAGCAGTACCCACGGGGACTTGGGCAGACGGTGCCGGCGCTGCGGGATGCCTTGCCGGGGGTGGAGTACATCGATAAGATGACCTTCAGTTGTTGTAAGGATGTTGGATTTACGGGGGCGCTTAAGGCCGTTGACAGAAAGGCGGTAATATTATGCGGGATTGAGACACACATATGTGTGCTTCAGACGTGCGTAGAGTTGTTGGCAATGGGTTACTTCGTGCATGTCGTCAGGGACTGTGTGGCCTCAAGGAGCAAGGACAACAAGGACACCGCTATTGAGTATATGCGTGATGCAGGGGCGGTTATCACCACAACGGAGACCGTCCTGTTTCAGGTGCTCAGGGAGGCGGGCACGGATAACTTCAAAACAATCGCAAAAAGGATAGTATAAAAAAAAAGGTGACAAAATGAGTGACAAGGATATTGGAGATCAACTCAATGACCTTAAGATGAGTATTTTCTATGATATCATGGAGATCGTTGGTCGTGTATTTATTATAGTCAGATACTCCGAAGACGTGTTAATTGGCAACAGGGGGTTTATAGACAATGAACGGCAGGATGGCATCACACTGGTGTTTAACACGAGGATGAACTTTACCTGGCAGGATGACATCCTGGAGGCAAAGCTGGTCTTTGGGGCGACTGCCCAGCAGTGTGTTATACCGGTGCAGCACATCATTGCGATCTACTCCCCGGAGCTTCAGAGTCAGTTTGTGACCTCGTATGTGCAACCGGAGGGCGAATTGAAAAAACCCGGGGTGGTAGAGACCTCTCCCGGAAAGGCCTCTGAATCTGCCGGAGATAACATCGTCGAGGTTGACTTCAGCAGAAAGAAGAAGAAATAACGCCCCCGTATGTTTCATCAGCGAAACTATGACGTCATTGTCATAGGGGCCGGTCATGCCGGATGTGAGGCGGCCCTGGCCTGTGCCAGAATTGGGTTGAGCACGTGTATCTTTACGTCCAACCTCGACACGATTGCGCAGATGTCGTGTAACCCTGCCATCGGGGGGCTTGCAAAGGGGCACCTCGTCAGAGAGATAGACGCCCTGGGCGGACAGATGGCCAGGACGGCAGACTACAGCGGCATACAGTTCAGGATGCTCAACCGCTCAAAGGGGCCCGCCGTGTGGTCGCTCAGGAGTCAGAACGACAGGGTACTGTACAGGTTGCACATGAAACGAACCCTCGAAGCCACCAAAAACCTCGACATCAAACAGTCCGTTGTAGAGCGCCTCGTTGTTGATCCAAACGGCAATCGCATCAAGGGCGTTGTAAGTGCCTTTGGGGCGTCGTTTGGGGCGCGGGCGGTCATTGTCACCACGGGGACGTTTCTCAATGGCGTCATTCACGTGGGGCTTGAGCACTCCCCTGCCGGACGTGCGGGGGAGGGGCCATCGGTGGGGCTTTCGGAGTCCCTGCGGTCGTTGGGGTTTAAGATGGGCAGGCTCAAGACCGGCACGCCCCCGCGGATTGACTCCGGGAGCATCGATTTCTCCAGGACCACACCGCAGTGGGGCGATGACCCGCCAGTGCCGTTTTCCTTTTCAACAAAGGAGATAACTAACCCGCAACTGCCATGCTTTATCACATACACAAACAGCGCCACACACGAGATCATCACCGAAAGCCTGGGGCGCTCCCCCCTCTACAGCGGCAAGATACAGGGCATTGGGCCGCGCTATTGTCCGTCGATTGAGGACAAGGTGGTGCGGTTTGCAGGGCGTCAGAGGCATCAGGTCTTTCTCGAACCCGACGGCCTGGACACGCGGGAGTACTATGCCAACGGCATCTCAACGAGTCTGCCCTACGACGTGCAGGTGCGCTACGTCAGGACGATCGAAGGTCTGGAGGAGGCCGAGCTGATGCGTCCCGGCTATGCCGTGGAGTACGACAGCGTTTACAGTACGCAGTTGCGTCACACCCTTGAGACCAAGTCCGTTGAGGGACTGTACCTGGCCGGTCAGATAAACGGCACATCAGGCTATGAGGAGGCCGCCGCTCAGGGACTCATTGCCGGCATCAACGCCGCCATGAAGCTCAAGGGTCGGCCCCCGCTCATGCTTCAGCGACACGAGGCCTACATCGCCGTGATGCTCGATGACCTGGTCACAAACGGCACCGTGGAGCCCTACAGGATGTTCACCTCACGGGCGGAGTTTCGTCTGTTGCTGCGAAACGACAACGCTGAACTGCGCTTAAAAGAGCACGGGTATCGCGTGGGGCTTGTCCCGGAGGCAGAGTATCAGGGCTTTTGCGGACGACGTGACATCCTGCACGCCGAACTACAGAGATTGAGTACGCAGCGCATACAGCCCGATGCCGTCAACGAGGTCCTTGCCCCGTTAGACGTCCCGGCGGTTACGGAGTCGGTCAGCCTACGGCAGTTGCTCAAGCGTCCGGAGGTGACATACGATCTTCTGCTGCGGAGGTTTCCGCCAGAGAGCCAACACGCACAACCCATTGACGCCACTCTGGCACAGCTCATCGAAACCGAGGTGAAGTACGAAGGCTACATCAAACAGCAGTGCCAGTTGGTTGAAAAGGTGAAGAAGATGCAGAACCGTCACATCCCCGCCGATTTCGATTATCAGGCCGTCAGCGGCCTCTCACGGGAGGTCATCGCCAGGCTTGAGGAGGTTCGGCCAGCTGACCTCGGTCAGGCAGCACGCATATCCGGTGTAACACCGGCAGCCGTTTCGCTGATCATGGTCATCCTCGAAAAAAAGAGACGTCAGAGGGACTGGTAGCACCACAATCAACCGTGGTTGCCAGGATTTAAGCCACTTTTCTCCCTTCATAATATGGCATTGTTACTATGCGGCAGCAATGTGACCACGCTTAAATGGAGTGCTACCCCTCTGCCATAAACCGCCCCCTTCTTTCTTTTTACTTGAACTTGTAGTGCTTTCTGACGGGTTCTTTGACGTCCCAGGTGCAGGAGAGGCCCTCGGGGAAGGTCACGAAGTCGCCCTTTCCAAACTCCACTTCGCCGCTGTCGGTCTTGACCACCACCCTACCCGCAAGCAGATAGCACATCTCCGTGGAGTCGTAGGACCAGTCAAACTTGGATACCTCTTTCTCCCAGATAGGCCACTTGCTCACACCCATCTCATTGAGTTCCGTGTCGGTTGGTTTTTTGATCGTTATATTTGCCATGTGTTGTCTCCTTTGTTTATGTAAGCTATTGCCCGATCAGATTGACGGCTACATTACGGTTCCTGCGCCTGTTATCAAAATCCGCCAGCACCACCTGCTGCCACGTCCCAAGCAACAGCGTTGCGTTGTCAAATGGTATGGTAAGCGACGGTCCCTGCAGTGCCGCTCGAACATGACTAAAGCCGTTGCCATCCCCCCAGGTCTGATTGTGTGCGTACTGCTTGCCAAAGGGCGCCAGCTTTTCATACAACTCCGTCATGTCCCTGATCAAGCCCGATTCGTACTCAAACGTGGTAATGGCCGCCGTAGAACCAACCACAAAAACCGTCATTATGCCCTTTGACAAACCGGACTTATCCAGTATGGCTTTTAAGTGCCCCGTGAGGTCGATCAGGTCGCCATTGCCCCCGGTGCTCAGGGTTATATACTCGTTTATAATCTCCATAGACGATTTCCTCTCTGTCAGATGTCTAACTGAACGACGTCTTGGGGAGGATGCCAACACCCGATTCATCGATGTGCATCCTGAACCTGTCCTTGTTTGCGTCAAAGCCCAGGGTTTCGTATTCCTTGATGACGTTGTGCTTGTCCACGATGACGTTTTTCAAGCGACAGCCCTTTTTGATATGCACGTTTTCCAGGATGATGCAGTTTTCGACTTCGGCGCCTTCCTCAATGATTACACTGCTGCGGATAATGGAGTTGGTAATCGTAGCGCCCTTGATGCATACGCCGTCGGCAATGAAACTGTTGTTGATCGAACCGCTGATTATCTTGGCCGGTGGCACCAGCGACAACTCCGGATGTATCGGCCAACTGGGATTGGATATGTCAAAGATCGGATACTCGCCAAGCATGTCCATGTTTGACGCCATAAATGCCTTGATGGTTCCTACGTCGCGCCAGTATGCAACCTCCTCGTAGGGCTTTGTGCCAGGGACCTTGTTGAGCGAAAAATCGTACGCAAAGAGGTTGACCTTACCAACGAGACTTGGCAGGATGTAGCCGCCAAAGTCATGCTCGTTTTTTTTCTGTGCGTCGGCCAGGGCCTCCAAAAGCACGTTTGTATCAAATATATAGTTACCCATAGAGATATATGCCTGAGTCGGATCGCCGGGCATATGGGATGGATTCTTGGGTTTTTCTTCAAACCTTTCAATCAGGCCGTTTGCTGCAGTCTTTATGACCCCAAAGGCCGAAGCCTCGTCTATGGGCACGGGGCGTGCTGCCACGGAGACCTTTGCATCATTGGCGATATGGAAATCTAGCATCTGACTGACGTCCATCCTGTAGATGTGGTCGGCGCCAAAGATAACCACATGGGTGGGGTTAAACTGCTGAATGAGGTTGACATTTTGCAGCACGGCATCCGATGTGCCCTGGAACCACTCCGTGCCCTTACGCATCTGCGGCGGCACTATGGTTATGAACTGGTCACGCGACACCGACGTATGACTCCAGTTCTCCTGCACGTGCTTGATCAACGACTGCGACTTGTACTGCACCAGCATGTATATAGAGTACATCCCGGAATTAATGATGTTGCTCAGGGCAAAGTCAATAATCCTGTACCTGCCCCCAAAGGGCACTGAGGGCTTGGAACGAATCGCCGTCAACGGAAATAGCCTTCTGCCCTCACCTCCTGCCAGTATCAATGTCAAAACCTTTGGATGCATAAAAAGACCTCCTGTTTGCTTATTTTAAGGTTGATTTGCAATATTCATGTACGCCATTTGCAGGTGGTACAACATGTCGGAGAGATGTTGTGCCTCAGAGTCGTCCAAATTCCCCCTAGTCTTTTCCTGTAGCATGGCAATGACGTCGATGAGGTACTTTGCCACTGCCATGTCCTTATAGGTCTGTCCCTGGTGGTCCTGCAACAGGCCCATGCTAACCATCACATCCGTGCTGAGGTTTGCCACGAAGTTTATAAAGCTGACCTCCGGTACTACATCGTGCTCGCAGTGACCGTCGTGCGCCTCGCCTCCACAGTGGCCGGCGTGCCCACCAGTGGCATATACGTCCTCCTCAGAGGGGTGCATATGTGGATGGCAGAAATCCTCATGCCCTGCCTCCTGAGTGCGTTGTTCATCTCTCAATGCCTCATCTTGCCTGAGCTTGCGTTTGTCTATAAACTCAAAGCCCTTTTCTTCTTCTCTGTCCATCGGTACCCCTCAATAAATATTTAATCTAAGAATTATAACATAACATCACATTTTATTATTTGCATGTGCCAAAATTTATCACGACAGCCTTTCTTAAGCTATCCTGAACTTCCTCAGTCTAAAACCACGCCTGAGAATCTGCAACATCCACCGTTTTCATATTTCCACCTCTTTGTACAAAATTGCCTGTTTATAGCACGTTTCGATTGGGTTAAATACAAGATACATGGCATTTTTACGGGGTCAAGGGAACTTCTTTGTGGCCGGGGCGGGTGCGACCCGCTGCGACAAGATTGCGCCTCGCCCCTCCCCTTGCGGGGGGTTCTGAAGGGGGCCAGGTGCGACCTGGAGCGCCAAGAAGCGGAGCCGCCCCTTTCTTTCTTTGTATCGCATGCAATCGAAACGCGCTATATATAACAATACATGGTAGGTGTATTAGTCAAATTTTTTTCATCCGGGGGGTGCTTCACCCCGTTTTATGGCGGAATGGGTGCCATTTCCGGTTTTTGCAACCGGACAACGCCGGCGACCTTGAGGTTTGGGAAGAGACGATTGTGCATCACGACGATGTTGTCTTCCCGGTACGAGCCGCCCTCACAATACATGTTGCAGGCATGGTATTCAATGTCCAAAGCTGCGGCATTTTTCATGGCAATCGTGCCCCGGGTTGACTCGTGACAGACCACGTTGCATCTGCTGACATCTCTGCCGGAGCGTTTTGCCTTGAAAAGCAGGATATCGCTGTATTCATCGACGGTGTAACCGTAGTCCATGAAGTGATAGTCCTGGAACCAGTTGCTGTAGACTTTTTCGATCGGAAAAGAGCTTGTAAAGACATTCACAATGCTTTTGTGTGCATCGTATGAGAGGAAATCCGGCAACACAAGCACCGTTGTGCCATTTTGCATTTCAGCGGCAATGGAATTGGCAAACTCACGAGCCTGTGCCTCCGTGGCATCGACTGGGTGACTGATACAGCGCAAATGTGAGAAGTATCTGACAAATATGCAGTTATCCATGCCCATGACCAGTGTGTTGTGCCTTTCCCCTGGGATGTCCTTGTAGAACTCGGCAATTGTGTTGAGCTTACGGTGGAAGGACAGTACGGGGTAGACGCTGTAAAACAAGAACATCGCTATCAATATACACGTCCCCCAGGTGATGGCGTTACTGACCGTCTGGCTTATCCCGATAAACGACAGGGCTTTACGAAACACCACCACCATCAGCGGCAAAGACACCAACGATGGCCAGAGAAAGTGCCTGTATACCCTGACACTCAGATTGCACAAGAAGAAAAACAGTAACACAAGTTCAAGTATGAAAGTCGCATAGATAGCCTTTTTCACACGGTCAGTCTCAAAGGCGACGCTTGCAAGTCCGATGAACTGCGCAACAAACAGGAAGGTGCCAACGCCGTATCTCCAACTGCTGATCCCCACCGGAAACAGAGGCGAAAACAGCCCCTTAAACTGTCCAACGTATGGAGAGGCCGCAGACGTCCACAGGGCCTGAAAGTGGTGTCTGTCAAACACTGACACCGTTGCCACGGTCACGAGTAAAAATACGGCGATGTCCCTGGCTCCACGCAACAGGCTGTCCCTGCTGATGAAATCACCCCACCGGGTGTCATCTCTGAGGGAATAAACATACATGGTTGTCATAAAAAGCGGCAGAAACATTATCGGCATCTCCTTGCTCAGGATGGCAAGGGCATAAAGAACGCCGCCGGCATACCTGACGTAAGCGGGCCTCTTTCCCGATACCAGGAGCATGGCAGCAACCATGTACATCAGCACCAGGAAGTCCTCCTTCATGTGCGTAATCGTCATAA
Source organism: Candidatus Magnetobacterium casense (assembly GCF_019173545.1). Taxonomy (GTDB): domain Bacteria; phylum Nitrospirota; class Thermodesulfovibrionia; order Thermodesulfovibrionales; family Magnetobacteriaceae; genus Magnetobacterium; species Magnetobacterium cryptolimnobacter. Next base: position 18,274 of record NZ_JABXWD010000020.1, read on the forward strand.
TGCTTGCCGGAACTGTAAACAGGAGGATGGTTGAGATGGCAGCGGTTGTGTGGTCCGTCAGTGCCCTTATCCAGAAGAAGTACATGATTAACGTCAACAATGCAGACAAACAGACCGTAACGGGCAAGGTCATATAGCCCAAAAGCAGCGACAATGGCAACAGGGAGTAAGAATTAAAGCACCGCGCCTCAGGAAAACACCTGAGTTCGGAGGTCTCCTTAAATATCTGCACTGCCTGCATGTATTCAGCCGTATCATAGTGATATGGCTCCGTGAGGCCAAAGATAAACAGGATGCCTGCAATGGTTGCAAACAATGCAATAACGCCCAGGTTCCTGCGTTGTGTAATTTTACCCATGTTCATGTGTCAGGTCTTAATCTTACGAAAAGCAACAGAAAGAAAAACCTGCCATCCCAACTGGTATCACGTATGACACCCTACTTGCCGTTCTGCTTGACATGGGATGTGGTGCTCTTTGCGTGGTGCTTTTGTGTTGTTGATTTTTTATTGTCTTTTTTGTGTTCTTTTTGTGGTTGCTTTTTGACGAGAAAATACAGATTACCGCTCTGACGCATGGTGCCGGCCTGGATTTCGGCGTGCTTGCCCCTGCCCCAGAAGAAATCAACACGCTTGGGACCAACTATTGCCTTGCCCGTATCCTGATTGACGACAAAGCGTGTCAGCGGAGTATAACCCGTTATGCGGTCGTTGTTATCCAGAACGGCTTTTTTTGTGCTTATATATGAGAGCGCCCCCTGTGGGTAAATACTCAGGTCGGTTGCGATTGCCCTACCGGAGACCAAAGGCACGTTGCATGCCCCTATGCCTATCTCCTGCGTGGTGGTAAAGAACACGTAGCTGGGATTGTGTGCCATGACCCTGTCTATCTCCTCGGGATGCTCACGTAGATAGGCCTTTATGCCCTGCATTGACACCGAACGGTTGTCCATCCTGTTTTCTTCCATGAGGAGCTTGCCAATGCTCCTGTAGTCATGCCCGTTGGTGCCGGCGTAGCCAACGTACAAGACATCGCCGGTGTCAAGCTCTATCACACCGGAACCCTGAATGTGCAGGAAAAACAGGTCTACGCGGTCATCGACGTAGAGCAGTTCAAGTCCCCTGCCCGACAGTGCCCCGGCGTCTATCTCCTGACGCGTCAGAAACGGTACAACCTTGTTCAGCTCCTGTGGGGGGCGGTACAGGGGGTAACGAAAGGTGTCACTGCTGTGGAGACTTCCCTTGAGCGTGGGTACAAAATAACCGGTGACGATTATCCCGTCAGGGTTGTTATTGCCCCTGTAGGCGTATACTGCATAGTGCTGGCGGATGTGTTTGTTCAACGCGGCCAGATCACCGTTGGAACGCTTCAGGGCATCCAGGAAATCATTGAGGGATTCCTTGAGGTGTTTGACCGTATAGACGTCCGGGCCATAGGTAAACGACTTGGTGTCATCGAGTCTGTTTAGGTAAACGAGGTTTCGGTTGATGGCCTCTCTGAGGCCAGTGAGGTTGTAGTCGTCGGTGAATGTCGGGTATTGCGACGGTTCAAGACGTTTCACTGGCAGACCAGCCTCCACTGATGCACAACCCTGTATGGTGGTTGACAATAAGAGCGCCACATACAGCGCCACTACCAATATAATTCTACGCACCTCTAAATTATAACAAAAAAATGCTAATATATGATCATGTCAACTGAAGAGGTATACTGAAATGACGCAGGTTTTTTCAGGCATGATATTTGAGCGTGAAGTAATGGGGTCAAGGGGACTGGTCCCCTTGCGGGGGGTTCTGAAGGGGGGCGGAGCCGCCCCTTTCTTTCTTGTATGCGGGCAATTTTGATACCCGAAAAAACTCGAATC
>NZ_JABXWD010000200.1 GCF_019173545.1 Candidatus Magnetobacterium casense
ATAAAGATAAGAGACAATTTGGAGATTAAACAATGAAAATATATCAAAAAGAAGCATGACTGGAATTAGAGGCATTACATCAATCTTTGAATTATTTGCAAGTGGATGGGAAGGTGCATTGTCGATATTTCAACTATCTGCTTTGATGGGATACTGTCATATTCCTTTTATTCACTCAGTAGAATATATCATAGATGTGGCAAGAAGTTATGGCTATCAAGTAGAAATAGGGATATTTACAAGCATAAAAGATGAATCCTCAATCAAAGTATTATTTTTGTTCTACAAGAACAACACCGACATCTGGATATTTGATAATAGTTACAACAATAGTAAAAAAGTAGGATTATGCTATTGAAACCGTTTCTTAAATGGGCAGGAGGTAAGACACGCCTCTTGCCGGAATTATTAAAGTATGTGCCAGTAAGATATAATGATTATATAGAGCCATTTTTGGGTGGAGGGGCTTTATATTTTCGTTTGTGTCCCGATGCGGCAAGGTTGTCTGATTCTAACATACATTTAGTGAACACATATGTAGTTATAAAATATTCACACAGAATATTGATGTCACTTCTATCCGAGATGAAAAACAACAAAGAAGAATATGGCATCATTGCAGCAAAGATTAAACATCATAGAGAATGTGTATCAGCCTCCAATTTCATTTACCTCAACAAAACAGGATTTAATGGTTTATACAGAGAAAACAAAAACGGACAGTATAATGTTCCGTGGGGCAAATACAAAAACCCAATGTTATATGATAGAAAGAACATTGAGTTAGTGCATGATGTATTAAACAGAAACTTCCAATACATAAAATGTCAAGATTTCAGAGAAGCCTTAGCGTCTTGCAATTGTGGTGATTTCATCTATGCCGATCCACCCTATCACGGAGGATTCACAGCATATACCGCAGCGGGTTTCACGGAGCAAGACCAAACTGATCTTGCTCAGGTGTGTGCAAACCTGGCGACTAAAGGCTGTCACGTGCTGGCGTCCAACAGCAACACAGATTTCGTCAAACAGTTATGGGGACAGTACGAGTGTTTTGATCTTCACGAGGTAGATGCTCCCCGATCAATTAATTGTGACGGGACAGGCAGGAAAAAGGTTAAAGAATTAATTATCACTAATATTAGCAGGAAAGAATGAGAGGATTAAAGGACTTGTTGGGAGCACTTTGGACCTAAATGAAATGGTTTCTGCGTTTTAGAAAAAAAGGTTACGATATTCCGTTGAAATCAATAAGTCGTGAAGAAGCAAAACGGATATTCAAAAAACAGGGATGGGTGTAGTGATGACCGCAATAGAACGTGTATCATGGTGGGTTGTGGGCATAGGCCTTAGCGTCTTGCTCATCGGCTACGGGGGCAGATAGCAAGAGAGACATGGTAGAGATGTTCCACATAAAGGGGATACATGAGCTATGCTGATACCTGGTATCATCAACCCCTAAAAAACATTTCAAAACCGAACCGTTTGATTGGAGCTTGCTTATGAATTTGCTATCAGACGGTATGAATTCACGATGGGATGAGGATACAGATGAGTTTCTGTTTTTCTGGGATTAAGACATGATCAAGAAGACACCACCACCACCTGACGCAGCCGTGCTATCGCCAGGGCAGGCGTGCTACGTCCTCGGCCTGTCCTGGAACACACTGAGGCCACTACTTGTCGCCGGTGAAATCCGCAATAAGCGCGTCGGAACCAGGTACATCATCCCACGACAGGCCATTGACGACTACCTACAGTCAGACGTAGACCGAGCGCGGGCGTTTGCAAAAACCATCATCAGGAGCATAAAATGAAATCAGTAGATGGTATGAGACTATTCAAACGCGACGACAACGGTATCTGGTATGTGCAGATTGACAGGACGCACAAGCGGTCACTTCAGACCCGCGATGAGCGCGAGGCCAAGATGCGGTTTATCGCACTACAGCGGGAGGCCGTCAAGGGAAAGCTCGTAGTATTAGACAGGACGCCGACTATGTCGCTGCAAGAATTATCAGCGGCTTATCTGGAATGGTGTGGTGCCAATAGAGCGGTAGGTACTTGGAAACGTGCAAAACAGGCACTACAGAAGCTCATGGGAGTAATTGGACAAAACAAGCAGTTGGCAGACATCAGAAAGAAGGATATGGACGCTTATGTGGTTTATTGTACTGCCATCAAGAACAAATCAATCACAATTAATGGGGATATGAACCGGATTAAATCGGCGTTCTCATGGGCGTTTGAGAGAGAATACCTGAAAGTAAATCCATTTATCGGGTGCAAGCGGTTACGGGTGCAAAATATTCCTCCAAAGTTTCTAAGTGAGCAACAAATACAGAGCGTGTATGCTGCTATAGGAGACAACAGGATGTATAGATTGATATTTTCTTTTTATATTCATACAGGCGGAAGAAGGGCAGAGGTACAAGGGCTTCAATGGGCAGATATCCAAGAAGACGGAATTGTTTTCAGGAAAACAAAAACATACAAAAGCCGGAAGGTCCCTATCTCAGAAGGGCTGAAGAAAACAATAAAAGAACATGGGCGTGGCGTTGGGAGGGTCTTCCAGGTGAAGTCTGACACTATCACGCATACAATGAAAAATTATTTTAAAAAAGCAGGAGTAGGCGATTTTAGGGTACATGATCTCCGACATACCTTTGCATCATTACTTGTACAGAAAGGGATCAGTCTGCAAACGGTACAGGAACTGCTTGGACATTCATCATACAATACAACGCTAATATATGCGCATCTAAGCCAACGCCATCTCCAAGATGCCATTGCGAAAATTGAATACTGAAATGCAAGAATGTACCCAAAACGCGCCCACCACACTTGGGGATTGGCATAAAACATGAGCAATCAAGAGATACACAGCGTCTCAGGATATCTCAGAAGCGATGTCCCCATCATAGCCCGACGTCCCTTTCGTTGTCCACATCACACGATTTCGGACGTTGCCCTCATAGGCGGCGGTCAATCGCCACGTCCGGGGGAGGTGTCGTTGTCGCACAACGGGGTGCTGTTTCTGGATGAACTGCCGGAGTTCAAGCGCAACGTCCTGGAGGTGCTGCGTCAACCCATTGAAAACGCCGAGGTCACCATAGCACGCTCGGCGGCGACCATCAGTTATCCGGCGTCGTTTATGCTGGTGGCGGCTATGAACCCATGCCCCTGCGGCTATCTCAACGACACCAGGCGACAGTGCACGTGTTCGACGGCGGCAGTGCATAGGTACAGGGCAAAGATATCCGGTCCGCTGCTGGACCGTATCGACATCCACATCGATGTCCCGGCCCTGCCCCCGCATGAGTTGTCCTCTGTCAAGGGTGCCGAAACTTCGGCTGAAATACGTAAGCGGGTGATCGCCGCCAGAAAAATGCAGATAGAACGATTCAGAAAAGACCACATCTACACAAACAGTCAGATGAAACCACGGCATATCAAAAAATATTGCACCCTGGATACCGATTCCCAAAACCTCATAAACGCCGCCATGGAACACCTCGGACTCTCCGCCCGCGCCTATACGAGAATTCTCAAGGTATCAAGAACCATAGCAGACCTGCACGGCAGCGACCAGATACAGCCCCATCACCTCTCAGAGGCCATCCAGTACAGAAGCCTCGACAGGGAAACCATATAGAGCCTGCCCCGCAATAGGGCAATTAGACAAATAATCCTGTAATATTATACAATGGACGAAGGGATAATTTTAAGGAGAACGATTTATGAATATAGCCATAATAGGTTGCGGCTACGTGGGACTGGTCACGGGGACGTGTTTTGCAGAATTTGGCGGTACGGTCAGATGCGTGGATAATGACGCCGAGAAGGTGCGGATGTTAAACAGGGGAGAGATACCCTTTTACGAACCCAATCTTTCGGACATGGTCAGCAGAAATATCCGTGAGGGCAGGCTTGGATTTAGCACGGACATGGGCGAGGCCGTCAGGAACTCACTGGTTATTTTCATTGCCGTTGGAACGCCTTCAAGGGAGGACGGTTCGGCGGACCTGAGCTATGTCTTTGAGGTTGCCAGGGAGATAGCCAAACACATCGATATATACAAGGTTATTGCCACAAAGAGTACGGTACCGGTGGGTACAGGCAGGAGACTCAGAGAACTGATCGCTGCGGGATGTGACGGCAGGGTGAGATTTGATATTGTCTCCAACCCCGAGTTTCTGCGCGAGGGGGCGGCCATTGATGACTTCATGCGTCCTGACAGGGTTGTCATCGGCGCAGAGAGTCAGCAGGCCATCTCTATCATGAAGGACCTGTACAGACCTCTTTATCTGATAGAGACCCCTTTTGTCATAACCAACATAGAGACGTCGGAGCTTATCAAGTACGCATCAAATGCCTTTCTGGCAACCAAGATATCATTTATCAACGAAATGGCAAACCTCTGTGAGCTGGTCAACGCCGATGTCCACGACGTTGCCCGTGCAATGGGCCTGGATGGCCGGATTGGCAAGAAATTCCTGCACCCTGGTCCGGGCTATGGCGGCTCCTGCTTTCCAAAGGACACGCGTGCCCTGATGACCCTTGCCTCTGAGTACTCGCTTAATCTTAACATCATCTCTGCCACGATCAACACCAATGAGCGACAGAGAGAGCGCATGTTGCAAAAGATACTCAATGTCATGGGTGAGGTCGGCGGAAGGACTATCGCACTTCTGGGACTCTCTTTTAAGCCAAACACCGATGACATCCGTGAGGCACCCTCACTCTTTTTGATCGATGAGCTACTGAAACGAGGCGCCACCATCAAGGCATTTGACCCCGTAAGTATAAACAATGCCAGAAAACTCTTTGATACCGTACACTACGTCAACGACCTCTACGATGTCTTTGTTGATGCCGATGCCGTTGTCCTGATCACCGAGTGGAACCAGTTCAGAAACCTCGACATGCCCAGGCTCAAAGCCCTGATAAAGACTCCGTTGTTCTTTGACCTCAGAAACGTATACGAACCCGCTAAGATGAAGGAACTTGGCTTTTCATATTATGCCGTGGGACGATTACCAGGATAAATGGGCGTAATAGTTCAGCTATACAATTGAAATGTTGTGTATAATCAACCCAATGTCAACAAGGTAAGAAGGGGTCAAGGGGGCCAGGTGCGACCTGGAGCGCCAAGAAGCGGAGCCGCCCCTTTCTTTTCTTCTTCTTAGGGGGGTGAACTATTACAAATGGGCAAGTATTGAAATGCCCTGGCTCTTTTAAAAAGCAGCCATCTTTGTATATAATAGCGTTATGATGAAAAAGACACTAATAGCGTTGGCGCCGTTTTTGTTACCGATAGCCGTGGTGCTCCTGCCGGTGTTGCTGCCGCTCATCCTGGTGTATGGATTGTCGGCGATTAACCTTCGGATCGGATACAGCAGGATGTTTTGCAGCGGTCCGCAACCCACCGTAAAGGACCGGGTCATCAGCAACATGGAAAGCAGAGGGTTACCGGTACCTATGTGGCTGCGGAGGCCATCAAAGACCTGTAACCGTTAGGGGGTTACGGTGAAATCGACGCTGTCTGAGACAAAGAAGCTCGCATCAACGATGCCATTGGGTGTTAGGTCAACACCAAAGGTAACGGTATAGTTGCCCGGTGGCAGACCGTTGCCGTTAAAGACGCTGCTGAGGGGGAAGTTAAACAGCGGTCCCTGGTAGCTCAGGCCGGCGCCACTGACCCACGACCAGGTGGCGGCGTTGAAGTAGTACATCAGACCGTTTGGACCGGTTGCATAGAGCCACCAGTCGGCGTTTCTGCCGCCGAATTGGCCGGCTGCAAGGCTGACCGTTATGGACAGGTTATCGGTGGAACTGCCGCTTGTTTGGAGGGACTTTCCGTTGACCATGACCTGTGGCAGGAGGCCCTTGCTGTGACCATAGAGTTTGAGGGTCCAGGACTTGAGCGTCCCCATGTTGCCTGCCAGGCGGTCTGCAACGTGCAGTGTCCAGTTGCCTGATGCCGGTTCACCGAGGTGGTGTGTTGAACCAAAGCGCCAGTTGTCAAAGGCATACTCGGACGGACACGATGTGATTGGATGGGCAGAGGCCAGGACACTCTTTGTCCCCGAGGGTGAGGTCAGGGTTACGTCTAAGTCGGTGAAGCAGGTGTGGTCGGGGGCATTGAGATAAACCTCAACGAATTCAACTAGCATATCTCCCGCTTCCGATACGCTTACCGTGTTGTCGAGCCCTGCAGGGGTATTATCGGGGATGAATTGATTGACGGTGGCGGACTTTGTTACGGAGGTCTCCGGAGGCAGTGATGTCCACGTCTTTGCTTTGTTTACGGCCTCCGATACATCGATGATTCCAAAGCCGTACTTGTGGTTGACGTGCAATCTGGCGCCATTGACTGTCCAATCGGCGTCGAGCGGGTCGTTCTTGCGTGCGGACATTGCAAGTATGTAACGCACATCGCGCCATGACAGCA
>NZ_JABXWD010000201.1 GCF_019173545.1 Candidatus Magnetobacterium casense
GGCGAATGGATGAGATTGAGATATACAGGCTGTTGGGTGCAACAAGGGCATTTGTCCGGGCGCCGTTTTTTATTGAAGGGGCTGTTATAGGTTTTATAGGGGGAGTGTTGGGAACGATCCTGCTGTGGATACTTAACAATTATCTCATCGGGAGGATAATGGTCAACATACCGGTATTTTCGTTTATTGCCGTGCCTTTTGTCGCATTATATTTCATGCCGGTACTGGGGCTTATCTTAGGTCTGGGTGGGGTCGTCTTTGCCCTGGGGAGATTAAAATATTGAGATGCCTAAGACTTTACTAGCTATGACACTTACATTGCTTGCTGCCGTTGCTGTCTATGCACGTGCCGACAACACCGAAAGTAAATACGAAGATGTCCAAAAGAAAATACAGAGCCATCGGGAAAAGCTCGAAACAACCAGAAAAAAAGAAGGAAACGTTGTAGAGGAACTGGAGCGCTCAACCAGGGAGTTAAATAAACTCAGCTCCGAGGTAAAACAAGAAACTGCTAAGATCAAACAATTAAACGCTAAAATAACAGTCGTTAAACAGGAGACCTCCAAGGTAGAGGCTTCCCTGACAAATATAAAGTCCACCCTGCGCAGGAGGCTGAAGATACTCCAGCGCTATGGCTACGACATAGACAAGATACTGCTCCTCTTAAATACGGAGGGCTTTTATGAGATGTTGCGCCTTAACAGCTATCTGACAAAACTCTCCGTGCGGGAATACAAACAGATGTTGCTGTATAAGAGCGCTGCCATTCAATACACGAAAAAAGAAAAGGAACTGCGAACCATGCTGGAGCAGCAGAAGAAAGATGCCGACAGTTTGCAGGAGTCCGAAAGACAGCTCCTCGCCAAGAGACAAGAACGGAAAGAACTACTGTATTCGATCAAAAAAGAGCAGATTCTGTATGAATCCATGTTGAAGGAGCTTGAGGCCACCTCCGCCAGGTTAAAGGAAATCATGGAGAGACAGATGAAACAGGACATTGTCCCCGACTCGGATTTCAAGAACCTCAAGGGTCAGCTTCCCTGGCCTGCCGCAGGCAAGTTGGCCATCCCCTATGGCGCCCACCAAGACCCGCAATTTAAGACGCCTGTCTTCAGGTACGGCATATACATAAGCACCGACGATGAATCCGACGTAAAGGCCGTCTATGACGGTAAGGTCGTTTTTGCCGATTGGTTTAAGGGGTTGGGGCAGGTGGTTATTTTAAATCACGGCACGGGCTATCACACCGTGTATGCCAATCTCAGCAGGTTGTCTCCAAAGGTTGGCGATACGGTTAAGAGAATGAGTGTAATAGGTAATGCCGGAGAGAGTGGTGTGTTAAACAGTTCAGGCATATATTTTGAGGTTAGGTATAAGGGGAAACCGATAAATCCCTTACAATGGCTCAAAACAGAAAGATAGATAGAAAAATCAGGAGGTTAAGGATAAAACAATGGATAAGGCGTTAGTTAACAGGGCATTGAGAGGGGTTTTGTTCTGGATGTTGATCTTTGTCATAGCGGCCAGTGGTGTATTCATTGGCAGGTGGACGGTACGGGTAGTCAATGCCGAGGCAGAGGTCTATCAGGACCTTAGGCTGTTTACCGAAGTGATCAATATCGTCAAGAGCAGCTACGTAGAAGAGGTAAAGACCAAGGACCTGATCTATGGAGCGATAAAAGGAATGGTCAGCTCGCTGGACCCACACTCCGGATTTATGACACCGGAGCTGTTTAAGGAGATGAAGGTTGACACAAAAGGTGAATTTGGTGGCGTTGGTATACAGATAGGCAAGAAGGGTGGTTTTATCACCGTCATTGCCCCCATAGAGGACACCCCGGCATATTCGGCAGGCATAAAGGCCGGCGATATCATTGTCAAGATCAACGGCGAGTCTACGGAGAAGATGACCCTGTTTGATGCCGTCAGCAAGATGCGTGGCCAAAAGGGGTCAAAGGTTACCATATCCATTATGCGCAAGGGCATGGGAGCACCCAAGGACTACACACTGACCAGGGACATTATCAAGGTACAGAGTGTCAAGTCCAAGGTCGTAGACGACTCCATTGCCTACATAAAGATCACCCAGTTCCAGGAGAAGACGGTCAGCGACCTGGTCAAGGCCATTGATAAGCTGAAAGAGAAAAAACTGACGGCCGTCATCCTCGACCTCAGAAACGACCCCGGGGGGTTGTTACAGGGTGCGGTGGGTGTTGCCGAGCAGTTCTTGCCGAAAAACAAGTTGGTCGTCTACATAAAGGACCGCTCCGGCGAAAAGAAGGAGTTCTTAACCGAAGGTGCAGACAAGTTTGAAAAGCTCCCGATGGTAGTCATTGTCAACGAGGGCAGTGCCAGTGCCTCGGAGATCGTCGCCGGTGCGCTCAAGGACTGGAACAGGGCGGTGATCATAGGTACTACAACCTTTGGTAAGGGTTCCGTGCAGAGCGTATTGCCGTTGAGTGATGGTGCGGGCCTGAGGCTGACAACGGCCAGGTATTATACGCCAAAGGGAATATCCATCCAGAACACCGGCATTACCCCTGACATTGTAGTAAAGCTCAAGGCCGAAAATGGTAAGGAACACGTCGTTACGAGGGAAAAGGACCTCGAGGGACACCTCAGCAACGACCAGAGTGAATCGCAGGATAGCGAAGAACCCGAAAAAGCACCCACAGAGATCGATGAAAAGGACGATGTCCAGTTACAGCGTGCCATCGATGTCCTAAAGACCTGGGATGTTATGAAAAAGTTTTTTCAGGCCACTTAATGCGTTTGGCGGCGGTGTCCTGTCCCAACGGCAGGACACACTGACCTTGCCACCAATCTGCCTGTAAACCCATTTTGTAATAGTTCACCCCCCTGAGAAAAAAAAGGGGAGCGGCTCCGCCCTCCCCTCAGACCCCTCCCGCAAGGGGACCAGTCCCCTTGACCCCTTCTTATCTTGCTGACAGTTGATTGACAATATCTCAATTATATAGCTGAACTATTCCTCTTCTTTTATCTTATTTCTTCAAAGGTGGGGTTGAGGTCTGCCATTCCTGTGAAGACGTTGCCCTGTTGTATGCTCAGATGTATTAAGCCATAGCGGACATCCACGGGCTTGTCCTCGTAAGTAAGCCTCTCTGCAACGCCAAGGTCCAGGAAGACATCCCCCGACTGCACTGCCATCCTGAGGGAGAACCGAAACACTACCACCTGATCGGCCTCAGCCGCAGAGACCGGATGTCTGGCAAGTCGCGTGTTGTTGCCGTGGACAAGAACGCCATCAAGAGTCTTTAGGGCAAACCCGTAGATAAGTTGTTCAACAGGGGCACTAAATCTGGCCTTGAGATATATGTCTATCAGGCTGCCCGATTTCACAGAGACGGGGTCATATCGTCCGTCACAGACAACAAGGTAGTCAACGATCCGTCCGCGGCCATCGGTGATGCGGTATTCATTTTTATTGTAGCTGTTTCTGGTCACGCACTTATCGACTGCGGGGATTTCCTCAAGGAATCGGCTCAACTCGGTCACGGTCTCCTTCTGTTCACCCGCCGGAACGTCGAGGTTTGCAACCGCCGACTCCGGTTCAGAGGCATTGACTATGAGGTCGATCATCTCTCTCACCTCATCGTCGGAGGAGCCAACAACACACCTCTGCGTAAGCATATATCCCTGCAGCTCGGTATCGCTTATGGAGTTAAGCTCAATGTGCCCAAGCGAACTCAAAAAGCCGTAGTATTTGAACTTAAAGTGTACGATGTTAAACCCCCTGTAGCCGTCCTCCACCAGGACGGGGTCAATGGCATAGCCCGCTATCTGCCCCGTAAAGAGCAGGTCGAGGTAATAATCGGTGATGGCCCGTGGTTGGCCCTTTTCTATGAGCCTGCCTTTTTCGAGCAACACGGCATAGTCGCAGTGCTTTACGATGGACTCGGTGCTGTGGCTGACAAACAGGATGGTCTTGTGTGCCTTCTGGAAGTCGAGGAACTTGCCAAAGCACTTGTGCTGGAACTTGGCATCCCCCACGGCCAACGCCTCGTCGATGATAAGTATGTCGGGGTCAACGTTGATGGCCGTGGCAAAGGCAAGCCTCACGAACATGCCCGAAGAGTAGGTCTTAACCGGCTGGTCAAAGAACTCGCCGATGTCGGCAAAGTCCTCAATCAGCGGCAACCGCTCCTTGATCTCATCGCGGGACAGCCCCATAACCGTACCGTTGAGAAAGACGTTTGCCCTGCCCGTCAGTTCAAGATTAAACCCGGCCCCCAGCTCCAGCAGGGCCGAAATCCGGCCATTGACCACAACCGACCCGCTCGTTGGATGCAAGACCGAACAGATGACCTGCAACAGGGTTGATTTTCCCGAACCATTCCTGCCCACGATCCCAACCGTTGCCCCCTTGGGAACCTCAAAGCTTACGCCCTGCAATGCCCAAAACTCGCGATGGAGTTTCTTCTTAAACGGGTGCAGCGCCTCTATCAGCCGTTGTCGGGGTGAGTTAAACAGCCGAAACTTCTTTGATACATCCGATACGGCAATGGCAATGGATTCATCCATGTCTTTACAGCATCTCCGCAAACTCAGGCTTTAGCTTCTTAAACACGTATCCGCCTATGACGAGCATTGTTAGTGTCACCGCCCAGAAGTACGCCCCCTGATACATATGATTCCACAACGGCACCCCGTAGACAAAGGACTCCCTGTAGCCCTGCGCAATGTAAAAAATCGGATTTAACTTTAATATTACATGGAACTTCTCAGGCAACACGTCTATGCCGTAGACGATGGGTGTGAGCCAGAACCATATGTTCATAATGACTCCCAGTACCACGGAAGTGTCCTTGTGAAATACGTTTATGGCCGCAAACAGCCAGCTCAAACCTATGCTAAAGGCACACATGGCAAACATATAGTAGAGGCATTGCAGATTTATAAAGGACAGCGGTATCCCATACGCAAGCATGATACCCATAAAGATGGCCAGCATCACAAAGTGGGTTATCAGGTTTGCAAGTAGTGTGACAAACGGTAGTATTTCGGAGGGAAAGACCATTTTCTTTATCAGGTGAGTGTTTGCTGCGATCACGTTTACGTTGATAAGGATGGTTTCACTGAAGGTCATCCAGGGCAGCAGGGCGGCGGCAAAAAACAGGATAAACGGCACATCTCCGATAGGTTGCACGCGCAGTCCGACCGAAAATACAAACCAGTACACCAGGATCGTCACCAGGGGATTGATGATGGACCAGATGAAGCCAGCAACCGTACCAGCATACCGTCTCTGGATATCCTGTATCGCCATGGAGGCAATAATCGCACGGTACATATAGAGCTTTCTGGTAAAACCAATCAGGTGCATCTATACATTATGCTATTTTTGCTTGTTGACGTTATGTGCTGCGGCACGTTGTTTAATCAGTCTCTTGCAATCGTTGATAGCCTCAATGAGTTCCTTGCCTGTCTGGTATCTGTTGTTGGCGTCTTTGGCTAGCATCTTGAGTATTATATTGGCGATACATGTGGGTACCTTGGGGTCTATATCTTTGATGTTAGGGGTGGGGTTTTTTGTTATGCTGTGCATCAGGGCTGCAATGCTGTTGCCCTCAAAGGGTTTGCGGCAGACCAGGAGTTCAAAAAACAACACGCCCAACGAAAACAGGTCAGACCTGCCATCTACCTTATTGCCGGTCACCTGTTCGGGTGACATGTAGCTTGGTGTGCCCATGACCATACCGGTTTCCGTCTTGGATGATTCGATAATGCGGGCAACGCCAAAGTCCGTGACCCTGATCTCCTTATTACTGAGCATCATGATATTGGCAGGCTTTATATCCCTATGCACTACCCCCTTGCTATGGGCATAGTCCAAGGCATCGGCAACGGTGGTAATAATCCTGATGACGTCTCTGGGGTGCAAATTTGAGTCTTTCTTGCAATAATCCGAGAGGTCTGTGCCGTCAAGATACTCCATTGCGATGTAGGCGATCTCCTTACCTTTTTCAGTGTGCGTGCCAACGTCAAATATCTTAACGATGTTGGGATGAAAGAGCTTACCGGCTGCTTCAGCCTCACGCTTAAACCGTGCTTCGACATCCGCCTTTTCGTCGTCCTCCAGGTCCATTTCGGCATAATCGAGCGTCTTAAGTGCCACGTCGCGGTTGATTTCGGGGTCCCTGCCCTTGTAGACGATCCCCATGGCGCCACGCCCAAGCTCTTTGATGATCCAATAGCGGCCCAATTTGTTCACATACAGCGACTCCTCCTTGGTGTTGATTATCACCGTGGAGTCCTTCTTGGAGGTGTCGATGATGACCGTTTCGCCGCTTATGCGAACCTTTTTTACACGGTCATTGAGGTCCTTGTACGGACCGGTACTAAGCACGTATTCGTATACGGCCAGGGCCTTATCCAACATTCTCTTTTTTTCGTAGTCGACACCTAGGTTGTACAGCAGCT
>NZ_JABXWD010000202.1 GCF_019173545.1 Candidatus Magnetobacterium casense
CGTTGCCGTTATGGGTTGATCCTCCACGACGAGGACGACCACCCAGGCACCTACAAAACCAAACAATGGCGGTGGCTGCATGACCACGGTTGTTTGGGGTGCTACCCGGCTATCCCTGGTTCAAACGGATGACCTTCAATATTTACAAGTTTATATCCAATCTCACCGACTTTTTCTTCTATTTGTTTCTGAAAATAGCGGCATTGGCTAACATATCTATTTTGTTCACTAACTTCTATCTTACTAGTTAAACGTAAAAATGCACGACTAAACCGCCACCCTTCAATTGCAAGAGATAGAAGAGCATTTTCGACAGGATCATTGCTTAAAGAAGTAAAATTATCGCCCATAACCCACTCTCCATATATTTTCAAAGACAATATTTTAGCATACTACATAGGATTAATTTTGATCAAGTATTTTTTCAAACGATTTTTTCTTGCAGGAGATGTCCAAGCACAAGCATAAGAAACTGCGCAGGAAGATGAAGTTTTCGCGCAGGAGGAGATAAATCGCTTTACCCATGACGTTTAGAAGTGTGTAACAAGGATGCCGATAAAAGGCATCTTTGATATACAGTGCTTAGGTAGTAGCTTCTTTAAAGCATTAGAGACCGAATATCGATATATTAACGGATTTTGGTGTGAGGGGTATTGTTGCGGAGATATTTAGTGCTGCTTGCGTGGAGACGGCAGACTGTGTTGTTGTGTATATTTATAATGCCAGGGTATCCAACGATTTCACCGTGAATGTGTATGTTGAACACCTTGGCAAAGCAGCAGATGATGTTACCCCATAGTGGTTAGTTTGTTTTTATTATTGCAGACCTTACAGTGTTCACTTCTCCTGGTAACAAGTTTTTTAAATGTCATATCGAAGGTATTAAACATAAGCAAGTGCGAAAGCAAAGGAGTCCCAAAGCCGGTTATAATCTTCACCGCCTCAATGGCCATGAGACACCCCAGCGTGCCAGAGACTGCGCCAAGGACCGAAAACCCCAGTTCTTGCCACCGGGGGTCGTCCTCGGGGTATATACAGTTCAGACATGCCGTCTTGCCTGGGATAATATTGAACATGTAACCTTCCATGCCGTTCATTGCCCCCTCTGTTAATGGGATATCGAGGTTGACACATGCCTGGTTCAGAATCCTCCTTTCGTGGAAATTAGGCCGCGCCGACAGGGCAATGTCACAGGGCAACAGACGCTGCCCTATGGTTTCTTGCGTTATACGCTCGTTGAATATCTCAACTTCGACATCGGGATTTATCTCTTGTATCGTCTGTTTTGCCTGTACGACCCTGCTTGTGCCCACCCCCGAGTGTCTCATTAGTATTTGCCGGTTCATGTTTGAGACAGTAAGGTCTCCATAATGCACCAGGTGCATCTTTCCGATACCGGCAACGGCCAGATAAACCGCAGCCGTCCCTCCCAACCCGCCAACGCCGGCAATAAGTGCAGTTGAGGACTTTAACCTCTGCTGGTGCTCATGGTCAAAGCCCTCAAGCATTAATTGTCTCCTGTATCTCTCTAGCTCCTCAGCGTCAAACCCTCTTTCCATAAAATTATTCCTCCTCTATATCTTCAGATAGTCTCACAGTACTCCTGTCCAAGTTGCGACATGAGGACCTCAAACTCCATGTCCCTGTCCTCTCCGAGGCATCCAACGGCATCAGCCCTGCACTGCTTACAGTGGTTTAACTGCTGGATGTGGAAACTGCACTCTGTTCTTAGCCCCCGAACAACCTCACTGCCGGGTCTGTGGATATCCTTAAATTCACCCTGCGGTATAAGCGGGAGGATATTCATTATATAGACGTCTCTCCTGGCTGCCTCTGCTGCGATTGAAACCACCTCATGGTCGTTTATGCCAGGTATCAACACGGTGTTAATCTTTACAAACAACCCGCTTTCAACCGCCATATCAATAGCGTTCCATTGCCGTGTGACAATCAACTCCGCACCCTTCATGCCAGAATAGTGTCTGCCCCCGTATGAGACCCGTGCATAGATACGCTCTGCCGTCTCAGACCTCACCGCATTTATGGTAACCGTGATGGAGCTTACACCTGCTTCAATCAGCCACTGTAGTCTATCAGATAGAAGCACCCCATTTGTGGATACGCACAGCATAAGGTGAGGATACTCCCTGTGAATGAGCTCCAGAGTTGTAAAGGTTGCCTCGTTAAACAGCGAGTCTCCGGGACCGGCTATCCCCACAACCGATATCTTATTGTACTCCCGCTCGATCAATATCGAAACCCTTTCGAAGGCCTCATAGGGGGTCAAGACCCTGCTCGTTACCCCTGGTCTTGTCTCGTTGGCACAGTCATACTTTCTGACGCAACGCAGTATCTGCACGTGAGATTGCACGCCGGTGCCACCGGCAGATGTATGCGCCCAAACTTAGTGTGGGCCTCTTCTGAAAAACACGGGTGCCTTCGTATTGAAACTTCTCCGTTCATATCGAATCTCCTTTTTTTTGCCGCTCCAGGTCGTTCATACCTGTTTTTAGAGTTTTCTGCCTTTAAGGCAAGAAAGAAAGGGGCGACTCCGCCCCCCTTCAGAACCCCCTGCAAGGGGGCCAGCCCCCTTGACCCCTTCTTTTGCGCTACAGGTCGCACCTGATTCCTACGAAGTCTTTGCTTTTTTTAGAGGATACCTCTAAAGCGTAATATGCTTGTGGCATTTCTTTGTGCAAACCCTGCTGCACGACCCACATCCTATGCAATCCTCCGGGTTGGCAACGTACATGACCTTATTGCCCATGTCATCGCCAAACTCGTCCTCCTTCTCAAACGGGTTGTCAATCAGTTCCAGTACGTTGCGACTACAGGCCTTGTAGCACCGTCCACAGCCAATACACCTCTCGGCGTCAATAGACTCTAAGAAACGTGGTACCCATACCCTGCCACCTCTTGTATAACCCACCACCTGTACCATAAAGCTCCTTCTGATAGTTTAGGTCCCAGCTTAAATGGCCTGATTTATATGGCATCTGTGCTGCTCTGGCCGGTTCTTATGCGTATAGCGCCATCGACAGGACACACAAATATCTTGCCATCGCCGTGTTGCCCACTCTGGTTGACCTTGATAATGGTCTCAACCACCCTGTCAGCAACCTCGGAGGGTACAACGATCGTTATCATCCTCTTTGGCACGTACAGCACCGCCTTGGGCAGAGAGTGTTCAAGGGCGTATGTGGATGACGTTGGCCTTAACTTCACCAATGCAGGGGTGTCATCTGCTACATCTGTATCCATTGCCGCGTAGACATTGCCTTTCTGCTTGCCCCTGCCATCCACGCTCTGTATCGTCAGGGAAGGAAAGTTGAGTTCCTCCAGGGCGCGCTTTGTATCGGGCAGTCTATCCCGCCTGATTATTGCTATGACCTCTTTCATAGCTCCTCCTCCCCTGTCCTTATGGTATATGACCTCTCCACCGGGCTAACGAATATCTTACCGTCTCCTATGAACCCGGTTCGACAGATATCCGTGATTATGTCAA
Organism: Candidatus Magnetobacterium casense; assembly: GCF_019173545.1. Classification (GTDB taxonomy): domain Bacteria; phylum Nitrospirota; class Thermodesulfovibrionia; order Thermodesulfovibrionales; family Magnetobacteriaceae; genus Magnetobacterium; species Magnetobacterium cryptolimnobacter. Next base: position 3,506 of record NZ_JABXWD010000202.1, read on the forward strand.
TGGTCCTTTGCACATCATCATCCTTTACCACAAGCATCAAGAGTGTCTTTGGCAGCTCATCATAATGCACCGCCCCAATCGATAGCCCCTTCTGTTTACCCCTGCCAAAGACAGGCACCTTTGTCAATGATGGAAACCCGGCCCCCTCAAGAGCCAACACAACGTCGTGTTCCCTTTCTGGCCGTATAAATGCCCTTACCATCTTCATAATCATACTCCTTTGCATTAGATTTATTTATCTGTAACTGCTCAACGTATAATCAATCCACCTGCAGCGCCTTTCTTAACCAGGGTGGTGGCGATGTCCTTATCCTCTCAAGGAGTTCCCTGAGGATATCCTCTATCTTTATCTCTGCCTTTACCTTTACCGGCATCATGTTCTGTCTCACCAGTCTTGCCGCCGACGGCCCCCCTATCTCTGTCACATACAATATCTTGCAATCCGACAGAGCCTCCACCTTATCCTGGACGACCTCATCGTGTATCTGTCCCATGCCCCTGGTGTCCTCTACAGCCTTGTCCCTTCCATGTTTTTTGTCGCTCCAGGAGGGGCGCTCAAGATGCGCTCCTGGTTCTTTTTCGCTCCAGGAGGGGCGAGCCGCCCCCGGCTCAAGATGCGCTCCTGGTTGCAAAGACCCTTGTCTCAACGAAACCATAGCCCTCTGAGTCAATCTCGTAGATTGAGAACATCCCGCTTCGCCCAAAGTGCTCGTTAATCACACTACCGTCTGTTGTAGCAAATGCCACTCTGATCATCGTTAAACCTCCCTACGTTTAAAATCGGATCGCTCCTTACAGTCGCTGGGCTTGTCTCCCCCAGCGGTATTGTCTGGTTCTTCCCCTCCCCTTAGTGGAGGGGTCAGGGGTGGGGTCGCTGAGTCATTATGTTTGCCATCTCGTTGATGCTCCCCTGTAGCCGCATGTAAGTCTGCTGTTTACACCAAGGAAATTAAACAACGGAAACCCCAGTTGATACAGACCAGTCCCAAGTTCATCAGCGGTATACCCGGCATGGGAGTTTGAGATCAAGAGATCGAATTGCCCGCTTACAGAAAACAGGTCTCCAACCATTATCCGTTCAGCCTCTATGTCCTTTGCACCAGAGCTGTTGGATGGAATTACACACAGGGGCATATCTGCACCCATTTCACCCAGGAGCCTCGATACCGACACGGCATGTCCAACCTCAAGGGCAACGCACACCCTCTTGCCCGCAAAGTAAAATTGTGCGTCTCTCATCCCATCAACCACCACACGGCGCTGCCTCTGTAGTGACTTTGCGGCCTCCCTGCCGCTTAAGGCGCCAAGAGTCTCCACAAGGTGGTCAACGTCAGCCAATGCGCTCACCCCTTTTATCACCGTGTAATCGACCCCGCATCTGTCCCTGAGCAACTCGGCACACCCCTGAAGTCCCTGACCGATAACCAGTGTGTGGACAGAACCTGCCATAGCCCTTAACTCATCCAGGGTGACCCCGCCCAAGGCCAGCGGTGAGACCCCCTGCCTGCTCCCGTCAAGGGCAGAGAGGTCAGGCAGAAATATGGGATGCAACCCAAACGATTCTATCATATCCCTTAGCTCAGTGAAGTCCGCAGGGGTCAGAAAGTGACCAGCTATCACGTTTACCTGCAACTTGCCTGCTGTACCGGAGCTACAACCTTCCAGAGATAAGGAGTCCACAACGGCCTCGATGGCCGCCCTGTAGCCGTCCTCAAGTCCTCCCTGAAAGTCCGGCGTGGAAACATAGACAAACAGAGAGCCGCTGTGCTTCATCTGTAAGGCCTTTATGGTGGCCTTATGGTCATCACCCTTGATCTCGGTCAGACCACTGCTTAATATGCCTATCACATCAGGCTGCTGCCTCTGTGCCAACTCACCCGCTGCCTTTACGAGATTGTCATCGCTTCCCATTATGACGTCCTCTGCAAAGAGCTTCGTGCTTGCAAGGGCAATGGGTTCCCTGAAGTGCTTTGTCAGCAGCACCTTGGCAAGGAAGGTGCATCCCTGTGCCCCATGAATCAGAGGCACTGCCCTGTCTATTCCCTGCATGGCCATTGCCGCCCCTATGGACATGGAGTGTTTTAACGGGTTTATGACCACGTTGTTTTTTGCTCCAGGACGCTCCCTGTTAGTCACCATACTGCCGGAAGAGATAACATTTACCTGGGCACCACTGCCACGTCCCGCCCTCAACCTGTCATAAAACCCAATGGCACGGGAGATGTCCTGTGCAAGATTGACAAGCCCGCTAAAGCCGGCATAGGGGCGGTGCCGCTCCTGATTGACATCCACAAACGGTATCTCCTCCTTGATGCCGAGGTAGAGGTTGCGCCCACCTGCTATCAGCATATCGGCCCGCCTCTGTCTTGCCAGGGCAAGGAGGTTCTTGGGGGTTGTATCCTCCACTAACGGAGCGTCGTTGCCAAGTATGGCCTTGATCTTTTCCTCATCCTCATAAGTGCTCTTCTTTGTGCCAACGGCAACCACCTCTATGCCAAGGTCTATCAGGGCAGAGACGATCGACCAGCTCTTGACACCACCGGTGTATACCACAGCCTTTTTGCCCGCCAGGTGTTGATACTTAAACAACTGTTCCTGACACCGTGCAGCCTGCTGATGCACCACAGAGCGGTTGAGGTCAAGGCTGACACTTGCTCCTGCGGCCTTTTCCATGCCCTCACAAATAGCCTCAACTGCCCTCTGCATCTGGCTCTTGCCGTAGAAGGATACCTCTACGAAGGCAATTCCGTAGCGGAGCTCCATCTGCCTGGCCACGTTTATAAGGGCACGGCTGCACACAAGGACGTTGAGTCTCGCATGGTGTGCCCAGGTTAGCTCCCTGAAGGTAGCATTACCTGTGATGCGCGACAGTATCCTGACACCGGTGGCCTCCAACACC
>NZ_JABXWD010000203.1 GCF_019173545.1 Candidatus Magnetobacterium casense
GGTCAAGCTGGGAGAACCAACTCTGTATAATCACGGTATGTTAAAGGAAATGAGAAATATAAATGCTGCCATGTCTGATCCTATAAAAATTACTGGCACGTTTAAAAATGGCCAAAGGGTAGAGATGACTATCAATCTCACGGAGCCGAGACAACTAAAGATAAACACATATGAAAACGACAAATCACTATTTCCACTTATGAGCTATGTAAGCGCTGACCGTTGGGGACCTCGTGTATTTATGCCTTTGTATAATTCAACGGAAGACCTGACTCACGTAGGTGAATGTGGAGAGTATGTAATTGACTACCTCTCTCGCCATGAGAGGGACATTGTACCTCAGCTGCTTTGTCATCCAAACACGGAAGGGTATACTCTGCTCTATAATGTACGTGCTTGGCTTAAAGAAATTGCGCCCTATGTTACATTTAAACACTCTACATATGTAAAAAGAGATATTGCCTATGCAGAGATTAACGACTTCCGACCGACAAACACGGGGTTTGGTTTGAGCTACACCCTACCTGTCATTGTCTCCCTATTGGGGATGGCCGCTGAGTGGGAAGACAAAGAAAGACAGAGTTTAAAAGAATCTAACGGGGTCATTGTCCTGTTAGAAAACCCTGAGGCCCATCTGCATCCAAAGGCACAGACTGCTATAGGGCGATTGATTGCCCTGACTGCTGTATCAGGTGTTCAGGTCATCGTGGAGACTCACAGCGAACATATCATGGACGGCATACGGATAGCGGTTAAGGATAAGGAGTTATCACCGGATATGGCAAAGTTTCACTACTTTTCGTTAGATAAGGATGGTAATACAATCGTTGAAACACCCAAGATTTACCCAAATGGCAAACTCGACTTCTGGCCTAAGGGCTTTTTCGATCAGGCAATGCTCAATAGTGCTAGACTGGCCAAGAGGTAGGCTATTATGGACTATTCACTTATGTTCAATAATCTAAGCATACCTGCCTCTGATCAAAGTGCGGCATATGAACTCTTAATAGAGGCATTTCAGGGAGTTCTGCATCTTAACCAGAATGAAGACAGATTTGAACTCTATTTTGATACGGACAATCCTGCCGGCATAAAGTTGGCTGAGAGCTTTACTTATGAAGACTTTAAGGAAATTGTAAGTAATAAAGAAAGGGACCTTTATTTATTTATCACTCAAATAGAAGATAAAGCACCCTTTTATGACAGCATATCTGATGATGATTTTAATGAACTGACAACGCTCTCTCCCTACTTTAAGGATCATCCATACAACGAAAACTTGGACATATTCAGTCTGGCTTTGTATAAGAACGGTGTTATGCTAAGTCTTGCAACTGATGAACTCTGGCAATGCTATAATATAGACATGTATTACAACAACGAAAAAGGCTACAAACCAACAAAAGTGCATATCTTTAATATATCAGGAGTAGAACATGCAAAACATATTTTGATTGCATTGGAAGAAAGTATAAATGATTGTGCCCCTGACGCTTATTTTACAAAAAACTTTCTATCCTGGTTTGAAGTTTGTGGAAAAGAAAATCAACATAAAATTAAAAAAAGATTGAAGGATTGCCATAATAATGGCTTCAATTTTGTTCGCCCAATCATTGATACTCTTAATGGTTCCCAAATTCAAAATATGAAAGAGATACGATTTGGAAATGCACAAGGCCAACATGGAAAGATTCGTATCCTTTTTGCTAAAGATAAAATAGGCACCCCTGTTATCTTAGAAGGATTCATAAAACATGGTAATGATTATACTAAGCATATCAGGATTGCTGATAGTCGTTTCGATGAGTATCTTAAAACATTAAACATAAAGAGCAACTAAGTACCTGGACAGAAATATGTATAACATTAGAATTGAGTATAAATGGGGTCAAGGGGGTTGGCCCCCTTGCAGGGGAGGTTTGAGGAGGGGGCGGAGGGGGTGAGGCACCCCTGCCGTAAACCGCCCTCCTTCTTTCTTTTCTTGCGTATAAGGTAGCCACATATGAAAGGATAGAGGTATGATATATTTTGTTGGAGCGGGGCCTGGCAACCCGGAGCTGATAACGCTCAAGGGTCACCGGCTCCTCAAGGAGTGTGACGTGGTTATCTACGCCGGAAGTCTCGTCAATCCCGTCCTTGTCACGGGACTGAAGGCGAAGGTGTACGACTCGGCGCACATGCCCCTTGAGGAGATCACTGATACGATGGTGACCGCCGCACGGGAAGGCAAGATGGTGGTGCGACTACACAGCGGGGATACTTCGTTTTACAGCGCCATCACGGAGCAGATACATCGCCTGAAGACGGCAGGGATTGCCTATGAGGTAGTCCCCGGGGTTTCGTCACTTGGTGCAGCGGCGGCGGCCATAGGACAGGAATTGACCATCCCGGAGGTCAGTCAGAGCGTCATCGTCACGCGCATCGAGGGCAACACTGCAGTGCCAAGCGGTGAACGTCTCTCTGCACTTGCAACACACAAGGCAACGATGGTCATCTTCTTGAGCATTGCGCACATAGAAGCCGTCGTCTCGGAGCTGGCAACGTCCTATCCGGCGGACACCCCCGTTGTTGTCGTTGAACGGGCGTCATGGCCGCAGCAGCGGGTGTTTGAGGGCACGATCCGGACGATAGCCGCCATCGTAAAGGAGGCCGGTATTACAAAGACGGCCCTCATCCTTGTGGGTGAAGCATTAAAGACTGATACGACAAAACGTTCGAGGTTATATGATGGAGAGTTTCAAAAAAGGCAGCGGTAAGTTATACGTAGTTGGTATAGGGCCTGGTGCGGTTGAGCATATGTCACAACGTGCCCTTGAGGTAATCAGGCAGAGCGAGTGTGTGGTGGGCTATACCACATATGTTGGGTTGATAGGCGGACTCGTTGACGGTAAGGAGGTGTACTCCACGGCCATGACTCAGGAGGTTGACAGGTGTAACAAGGCTATAGCCCTTGCCGCCGAGGGCAGGAGTGTGGCGGTTGTAAGCAGCGGCGACCCCGGTATCTATGCCATGGCCGGGCTGATATTGGAGCTGCTAAATGGCAGAAGAGATATCGACGTGGAGATCGTCCCTGGAGTACCGGCGTTGTGTGCCAGTGCCGCACGGCTGGGGGCGCCCCTGATGCACGACTTTGCCTGTGTGAGTCTCTCAGACCGCCTCACGTCGTGGGAGTTAATAGAGAAACGCCTCCATGCGGCTGCGGATGCCGATTTCGTTATTGTGCTGTATAACCCCAAAAGCAAGGGCCGCAGCACGCACATCAATACCGCCCGTGATATTATCCTGTGCTACAGGGCAGAGACCACCCCCGTTGGCATCGTAAAGGCTGCCATGCGCGAGGGCGAGTCGGTGGTGATAACCGATCTGAACCGTATGCTCAACTACGAAATAGATATGCACACAACCGTAATAATCGGAAACTCACAGACCCTCCATATCAACGATTTCCTTGTTACCCCCCGAGGGTACAAAGAAAAGAAAAAGTAGGAAGGGGTCAAGGGGTTTGTGCCCCCTTGCGGGATGGGTCTGAGGGGAGGGCGGAGCCGCACCCCTTCTCCCTTTCGCCAGCCATTGCCTCAATGTTGGTACGAAGCCACAGTAGGAGTACCATGCCCGGGATGGCGGTCAGGGCAGTTATCAGAAAGAAGTTGGCCCATCCCGCTGCCTCAACAACGATTCCCGATGTGGGGGCAACCAGTATCCTCCCCATTGCGGCCAGGGACGACAACAACGCATACTGCGTGGCACTGTAACGTTGATGACACAACGTCATAATAAATGCCACAAACGAGGCCGTACCCATCCCGCCGGTGAGATTTTCAACGGCCACGGTTACAATCAACATAGCATAGCTCTTGCCGGTGTAGGCCAACGCCATGAACAAGAGGTTGGACACCCCCTGCAGTATCCCAAACAGCAGCAACGACCTGAACAACCCAAGCCTGATCATCATCGTGCCGCCAAACATGGCCCCGACAACCGTGGAGATTAACCCCAGCCCCTTGTTGATGGTGCCCACCTCGGTTGCCGAAAACCCCATGCCCTTTAACAGGAATGCGGTGCTGAGTGAGCCGGCGTAGGCATCGCTCAACTTGTACAGGACGATAAACAGCAATATTTTTATGGCCGAGTCTCTTGTGAAATAGTCCTTTAATGGCCCCCACACTGCCTCTTGCAGGTTCTTAGGCGGTTTCACGGCATTCTGTGGTTCCGGGGCGAAGATGACTGCGATTATGCCAACTGTCATCACTGCTGCCATCAACAGATAGGTTGCCCGCCAGCCGATGTGGTCTGATATCACTAGCGCTAGTGCCCCGGAGGTCAACATTGCTATGCGATAGCCGGTGATAAAGACGCCTGTCCCCAAGCCACGCTCCTGCGGATGAAGGACATCGGTTCTGTAGGCATCTGCGACGATGTCCAGGGAGGCCGATGCCGCAGTTACCATCAGGGCAACCACCGCCATTAACACCGGACTGCTGCGCGGGGATATCACGGCCATCAGTGCGATACTCAGCATCAGTGCGATCTGCATCAGAAGCATCCATCCGCGGCGTCTGCCCAGGTAGGGTGGTGCCAGGTGGTCCATCAGCGGAGCCCACAGAAACTTGAGCGTGTAGGGCAGTCCGACAAGCGCAAACAAGCCAATCGTGCGGATGTCTACCCCACAGCTTGTCATCAGCGCCTGTAGCGTGCTGCCCGTGAGCGCCAAAGGCAGCCCCGAGGCAAAACCTATCGGCAACAGCATTGCTATCCGTCGGCTACCCAGAACGCTAACGTAAGATGGTGATTTCATATGGTGCTATGCTTCAGCTTTGTGAGTACACTTCAATGGGGCGGTATCATCTGTGTATTTCAGGGGGTATATCTGCCTGTTGTTGCAACAAAGGCGCCCCACGACTGTAGTGAGCGTGCAACGATGGCCTGTTTTTTCTGGCTCTTGTCCCTGATGTGTTTATCCAGGGGTGGCAGGAGGCCAAAATTTATGTTTGAGGGCTGAAAGCTGCCGCCCTTGACGGGGGTGGTGATGTAGTCAAGCAGGGCGCCACAGGCAGTATCACCGGGAGGCTCCACTTGCGGCAGACCGAGGATGTTGCGTGCGGCAAATATCCCGGCCAACAGCCCCATTGCCGTAGACTCAAGGTACCCCTCAACGCCGGTCAACTGTCCCGCAATATAGATGGCACCATCGACCTGTGGCGACCTCAGACGCAATCCCCTGTCAAGGTACAACGGGGAGTTGATAAACGTATTGCGATGAATGGAGCCATATCTCAGGAACTCCGCCCCCTGCAGGCCGGGGATCAACCGAAAGACCTTCTGCTGTTGCGGCTGCCGCAGACGCGTCTGAAAGCCGACCATGTTAAAGGCTGAACGTTGGGCGTTCTCCGCCCTGAGCTGTACCACGGCGTGCATCATCGCCCCGGTCACCGGATGCGGCAAACCCACCGGACGCAGGGGGCCAAATCTCAAGGTATCCCTGCCCCTGAGCGCCATCACTTCAACAGGCATACAGCCCTCAAAGACCTTGACGTCTTCAAAGTCCCTGGCGGCAACACTGTCGGCCTCCCTCAGGGCGTCGTAGAACCGGTTGTAGGCCGCTTCATCCATTGGGCAATTCAGGTAATCGTCACCGCCCTTGCCGTAGCGTGAGCTGTAGTATGCGATGTCGTAGTCAATGCTGTCGGCGTCTATGATCGGCGCTATGGCGTCGTAGAAGTACAGGGAGCTTTCGTCGGTGACCTTGCCCAGCGCCGCAGCCAGTGCATCCGAGGTCAGTGGTCCGGTGGCTATGACAGCCGGTGGGGCGGGCAGTTGCGTGACCTCCCCGGTGACTATCTTTACACGCGGATGATTTCTGAGCTTGTTGGTTATGTAGGCGGCAAATTCATCCCTGTTGACGGCTAAGGCGCTGCCTGCCGGGATGGCAGTGGCACGGGCCGCCTCCATTATGAGGGAGTTGGCCATCGTCAGCTCTGCCTTAAGCAGGCCGTGGGCAGTGTCGGCAAGGTCAGAGCGCAGGGAGTTGGAACACACAAGTTCTCCCAAGAGGCCGCTCTTGTGTGCCGGGGTCAGCCTGGCCGGTCTCATCTCATGGACGGTAACATCCACGCCACAGCGTGCCGCCTGGTACGCCGCCTCAGACCCGGCAAGCCCGCCTCCTATGATGGTTAGTTCTGACACTTAATATATATCATAGCACAAAGAAACCAAAGAATGGATTAAGCTAATCATACATTTCAAAGGTTGACGTATCTACTGATAACTCGGTAGTACCACAATCAACCGTGGTAGCCAGGATTTACGCCACTCTTATACCCTCATAATATGGCATTGTTACTACACTTTAATAATGTGACCACGCTTGAATGGAGCGG
>NZ_JABXWD010000204.1 GCF_019173545.1 Candidatus Magnetobacterium casense
ATGTTTCGCAAGAAGGGGTCAAGGGGACTGGTCCCCTTGCGGGGGGTTCTGAAGGGGGGCGGAGCCGCCCCTTTCTTCCTTGTGCTACCATGAGATATAAAGAAGATACCTAGCAGTCATCACTTGCCAAGCAGTTTCACTGTACCGCCTAACATCTGCCGCACCCCTTCGAGGTTGCCAATTATTATGGCAGACATGCTATCCAACTCACGGAACATCTGCTGTGCCTTCTGCACTTCTCCCTTGTCATAGGTAATGACAATCTCCTTTCCCAGGGCATGGAGCTTTCTGTGAGGTTCCTCGATTGACCTGAATGGCTCAAATGTCTCACAGCACTTTCTGCCGTCGTTGTAGTACCACTTTCCAAGGCGACACATCGTATGGTCTGCCAGCTTTGCGCTGTCGAGCCTGTCACCGCCTGAGATGTGATAAGAGACCTTGTTGACCCAGAGGCGGTGGTCCGTCTTTGCCAGTTCGAGCAGGAGCAAGTCACCGCCCTTTGTCTTAAACCCTGACGTGTAGGCCCTCAGCTCCTCGGCGGTTGCAATCATCCTGTTTACCTCCTGCGTGATGTCGTTGGCCAACTGCTGCATTGCCTGGGACTCATTGCGGGTGATTTCGATGTTCTTTGCCACCTCCTCAGAGGATATGGCCTGTTGCTCAACTGCCGATGCTATATATGTTATCTGCTCCTTTGACTCATTGATGGCATCGACAATGGTAAACAGCGACTTACCCATGTTTGTTATCAACTCCAGGGCCATAGTAACCCTGGCAGAAGACGCCTCCATTGAGGTGTAGGTGTGGGAGGACTCATTTTGCACGGAGCGTATCTTTTGAGATATCTCCGTGGTTGCCTTCAGCGTCCTTTCCGCCAGCTTTCTGACCTCATCGGCAACGACGGCAAACCCCCTGCCCTGCTCCCCTGCCCTGGCAGCCTCTATGGCGGCGTTGAGGGCCAACAGGTTGGTTTGATCGGCAATATCGTTTATCACCGTTACGATATCGCCAATCTCCTGAGCGCTCGTATTTAGCCTGTTTATCATCGAGGCCAGATCCATGTTGGACGTATAGACCATGTTTACAGTTTCGATGGCCTTTTCCGTCATTGCCTTACCCTCCTCGGCCATCACCAGTACCTTCGTTGATGTTTCGGAGGCAATGGAGGCGTTCCTGGATATATCCGTTATCGTCTTGTTCATCTGTTCGGCGGCAGCCGATATGTTGACCGATTGATCGTACTGATTGCCGGCAAACGAACAGGACTGCGACGACTTCTTTTTCACCGAATCCATTGTGTTGACCACGTTGTTGATAGACCACATCGTGCCGTTTACCACCTCGTTGAGAAAGTCTATCATCTTGTTCATGTCCCTGACCAATTGCCCCACCGAGTCCTTGCTGTCGTAGTCGATTTCCACCTTTATGTTTTTTGACACTATGGTATCGACAATGCCGATGAGCATCCTCATGGGATTGACGATCTTTTTTCTGGCAAATAACCATATGCCAACTATTAACAACATGTTTACCACGAACACTACAAGCTGAACCATCTTTAATACCCTCACGTTGTGCAGCGTATGACTGTCTATGGACTCTACCGACTTCTTTGACAACTCATAGAAGGTATCAAAGTCGTTATTAAGGGGTTTATAAAGAGTTATATCTTGTCGGGCCTGGTTGATTTTTGGCTTAATATTTCCCCACATGGTTTCCAACTCCTTTATTGTTGTCCTAATGCCTTCATCGCCTATGGGGGAGATGTCTGCCACCTTGTCGCCATCAAGACATAGCCTGAATGAACTGTCCTGTTTCGCTATCAGTTTTTCGGACTCTGCATGTTGCTTAAGCAGTTCGAGGCTAAACACCCTCATTGCCCTGCTCCTGAGTAAACCAGCTTCCGTAACAATTCTGCTATCACTTGCCATGTCTTTTGTCTGAATAAATACAGAACCACTACCCAATAACGAAAAAACAAACAACACCGACACCATAATGTTTATCATCGTCGATATTCTCATACCAAAGCCTCCTTTAGTTTATCTGCCTGTACCCCTGTTCCCCCGGCAGTTTTATTAAATGTTGAAATTATGGTACGAAAAAAAACATGTTTTTGTCAATTTTTGGTGCATAAAAAACAACTCAGAGTATCCTGCTATCCAGCGTAAAGACCTGCCCGGTTATCCGTTGAGTTCTCAGCATCCAGCAAACAAACGTCGCAGCATCCTGCACCGATGCCGGACAGTGCAACAGACTCTGCTCCGTGGCACGCTGCAGGGCCTGGGGATTAGCCAATCCCATTGTCGTTTCCATGTACCCTGGCAGGAGTGCGTTGACCCGTACGTTGACCTCGGCAAGCTCTTTTGCCAGGGTATACGTCAGTCCCAACAGGGCTGCCTTTGAGGCGCTGTAGGCACACTGCCCGACAACGCCCTTGACGCCGGAGATGGATGATACGTTTATCACATGGGCATCGCCGGAGTTTATCAACAACGGCAGGGATGCCTTGATCACGTGATATGTACCGCTGAGATTTACGCCGATGACGTCGTCCCAGTCCTCCGTGGAGCATTTAACCAGGAGCGAGTCCCTGGTGATACCGGCGGCATTGACTACGGCGCTGAGACTGTAATAACGCTCACCGATATGGCCAATCATCCTGGCTATATCGTCCTTGTTGCGCAGGTCGGCCCTGAGGCAAGAGACACTGCCACTGTAGGCGGTAAATTCACGCATGAGGGCTTCTTCATCTGCGCTGTTGTAGTGTGCAACGACGTCGTAGCCGGCCACCAACAGGTGTCGGACGACCTCCCCGCCAAGTCCCCCCGATGCCCCCGTCACGAGCGCTACGGACATCCAACGACCTCAGCCAGGGATGCGCTCAGGTGTTCGATGTCCTCGTCGCTGTGCAGCGCCGAAAGGGATATCCTGATGCGGGGTTGTTTCACCGTTGGAGGTCGTATGGCCGGGGCATATATCCCCCTTGCCGACAACTGTCCGGATATGCGCAGGGCATCCGCAACCGTCTCAACGTATATTGGGACGATGGCCGTTGGGGCATCGTGGACGTGTATCCCCCGCAACAGGAGCAGCCTCTTGCAGTTGGCTATGTTTGCCTGCAGGGTGGTCACGACATCGGGATTGCTTTGCACGTGGTTAACAGCCGCCAGGGATGCCGCAATGACCGGAGCCGGTAGCGCAGTGGAGTATATAAGTCCCCTGGCACGGTTGACCAGATATTCGATAATTGTCCCGGAGGCGGCAATAAAACCACCCATGCTGCCCAGGGCCTTTGAAAACGTCCCCATCTGGATGATGTTGTCATCCGGCGGGATATTAAAGTATGCCAGCGACCCCCTGCCCTCTGCCAGGACGCCGGTTGCGTGGGCGTCGTCTATGTATAGCAGGGCGTTGTGCGCCTTGCACAGATCAAAGATGCCCCCGATATCGGCTAAGTCGCCATCCATGCTGAAGACGGACTCCGTAATGACGAGCTTCAGCGTCACGGGTGATGCTTGCAACAGCTCTGCCAGGTGTGACAGGCTCCCGTGCCTGTAGACGTACCTCTGCGCACCGCTTAACCGGCAGCCGTCAACGATGCTTGCGTGGTTTAGTTCGTCGCTGAATATGGCGCCCTCTTTGGTGGCAAGGGCCGGGATTGCGCTCACATTTGCCGTGTAGCCGGAGTTAAAGACCAGCGCTGCCTCAGTACCCTTAAATGCCGCAACCTTGCCTTCAAGCTCTCCGTGCAGGGCGCAGCCACCACTGAGCAGCCTCGACGCCCCCGCCCCGAACCCAAACTCCGTCATCGCCCTATTTGCTTCCTCGATGATTACGTCGCCGGCGGCAAGCCCAAGGTAGTCGTTTGAGGCAAAGTTGAGCATTTGAGTTTCGCCTCTGCGGATCGTCCTGCCCTGGGGACAGTTGCGGTCTGCTATCGTTCTAAGAAGGCCGGCCTCGCTAAGGCGCTGCAGGCAGGAACTATACGTATTGGCAGGGGGCATTACGATTGGCTGTTACGACTCCTCAAGGGCAGATGCGATTTGGTTGTTTGGAGCGATCTTTATAGGGTTTCAACTGTCCGGGGCAATTATTGCTGCAAAAGGTCTTCAATAAAATTCTTCAATGGTAAGAAGAACATTATATAGACATCTTCCACGTTTGTAATGTTTGGGATTACCATGTTGTATCTTGCGTCAATGCTGTATTTATACAAGACGTTATAGCGACTATACATTGGTTTTAATTCCGATGTCTTCAGGATACGAGAACGACGCTCTCGGTGGTCTTCTGCATCTATATTTTTAGACTTTAAAAACGCATCGACATAGTGTAATGCTGAATAGAATAAGGCTATAATTCCCCAATCAGGGTATTCATTTTTAACGGATTGGTAAAACTCCTCGTTTCGTTTAGCTTGCTTAATATGATCGGCTGCTTGAGTTTTTATTGATGTCATGAGTTTAAATAATCAACAATAAAGCCGGCAGGGATATCGCCATCAGGATTAAAACTGGTGTTAAAATCAAAATCTATATTGTAGAATTGTTCAATAATTTCTAACTCTTTATTAGAAATATCGAATAAAACATTACATTCATATGTATCAATAAACGTCCATACCGTCAATTGTTTCCCTTCTGCCTTATAAGCTAGTTTTTTAACATTTGGCAGACGTTTGAATTCTTTTGTCATTTTTAGCACAGCTAACGATAAATCGCTCCTAAAGTCATTTACGACACGGTGAGATTTTTTACGAAGAGATTTCTTATACATCACTGGCACTTGTTTATACTTTGGTGACAAAAGCCTGTCTTTTTCGGTTTTCATTTTTTTACTCCTTTGTTTCAGGTTACAATACTCTTACCTCTTGGCCCTGATTGCGGATATTGTTACGACGAGAAACAGTACCCCTCCGATGACTGCTACCATGCCGCCGATGCCCATCAATCCCATGCTGAGTAGTTTTTTGGCCGAATCCAATCCCTGAGCGGCCCCTGCCACCTTGCGCTGCACGCCGTAGCCACCTGCCATGGCCAGGCCCGTGATGTGCAATAACTGTCCACTGCCGTAGACGTAAGCCTGAAGTCGTGCAAGCCTGTAGGAAGGTTCACCGTATCCAAGGCGTGGCAGCAGGTAGTAGGTAAACCCCATGTATGCCAGCGTTACACCAACGATGACCCCGTGATAGTGTGCCGGAATAATTACATTGACCCCTTCGATTAAGAAACCGATGATTCCTCCGGCTGCAAACAGTGAGAGTGAGCTTATCAGCGCTGCCAGCAGGTGGCTTGTCTGAGGGGCCTTGTACTTGCTTGCAATTGCCATTACGATCAGGGCGGCGCTGACCACTACTGAGGTTCCAACCCCATACTCCATCAGCTCGGTGAATATATCGCGATGTGCCTGCGACTCCGTGGTGTACATTGCAAATATTACCGGCGAACACACGGCAACAATAAGTATAATGCCAAAAACCCCTATCGCCAACCGTCGATTGACCTCAAATCCAGGCATGATTGCCTTGGCAAGGAGAAACCATACCACGATCATCAGCATTGTATGCATGAATTGGAGTATGTGTCCACCGGCCCAGAAGGCCAGTTCGTAGTAAGTCAACCCATTGATGCCGGACGGGATGCTGCGTATCGAGAGAATAAAGCAGACAATGGCCACGACAGCCACGACAGCCGCACTGCTAAGACCAAATCGGGTATCCGTATC
Source organism: Candidatus Magnetobacterium casense (assembly GCF_019173545.1). Classification (GTDB taxonomy): domain Bacteria; phylum Nitrospirota; class Thermodesulfovibrionia; order Thermodesulfovibrionales; family Magnetobacteriaceae; genus Magnetobacterium; species Magnetobacterium cryptolimnobacter. Next base: position 5,728 of record NZ_JABXWD010000204.1, read on the forward strand.
CTCCGCAGTCAATGCCTTGTGCAGAGGCAGCGTAATGACGCTGCGCACCACCAGTAGCACGAATCCTGCGAAGAAAATCCCAATACCAACCAGAAAAATCGGGTCGTCAAGGACCGGGATATAGTTGTTCATCAGTGGATTCCTGGCCCCAACAAAAGGCGATGCGGCAATAACCAACGTCCCGATGGCTGCAATCCCCAAGGCAGCAAACCCCGGTATCACCAGCGCACTACTGCCATACATGCTCCACAGCACACCGGCAAAGGCCACAAACCATATCAGCACAGACAGGTCTACATGCACCACCAGGGCAGTGTGGAAGAAATCCAGCCACGGGATTACGTTCTGCACATACGGCGTCCGTGACACTACCAGCAGGCCCGCCAGAACACCCGCAAACAGCAGGCTCGCAACACCAAGTATGAGCCACCCTTTTACCAGTCCTTTGTTGTCTTCCAATATCACTCTAACCTTCATTGTACAATATAGCCCATAAAAATAACAACAAGGATTTCTGGTATCTTCTTTATATTTCATGGTAACTATACTTTTACGCATACTGGATTTCTGGTCAAGCCAGAAATGACACACTTAGAAAACGGCTGTAATTGTCATTCCTGCGAAAG
>NZ_JABXWD010000205.1 GCF_019173545.1 Candidatus Magnetobacterium casense
CACTAAGAAAGAAGGAGGGCGGCTCCGCCCCCTCCTCAGACCTCCCCCGTAAGGGGAGGGGCGAGGCGCCCCGGCCAGAAAGAAGTCCCCTTGACCCCTTCCTGCGAAACATTTTACCATGCTTTTTTAAGAGGATACAAAAAATGGTTACTGTAAAAAATCCTGTAAAGAAATCCCCTTGACTCCCATAATGCTTAACCTTCTATCATCACAGCAATATTTCCAGTAACAACAAATTTACCGTGTATTCTGCTATAATAGTACAGATGCTGTTTGTATATGCAAGAGGTGACATAGCACAGAAGGAGCACTCGGATCAATCCCCCTAAGGACAAGACGGTTTTCCAGTGCCAGTCGTGTGGGCGACAGTCGCTCAAATGGGTCGGCAAGTGCCCGGACTGCGGCGCCTGGAACAGCTTTGTCGAGGAGCGACAGGAGAAATCCGAAAAACCAAGGACATCCAGACCGTCTCTGAAATCCACACCGACCTCCATCGCCGACATCGAGCTGGCTGACGAAGAGCGCATCTCCACCGGCATCCAGGAACTAAACCGAGTCCTTGGCGGGGGGATCGTTGCCGGCTCACTCATCCTCATAGGCGGAGACCCCGGCATTGGAAAGTCAACGTTGGTGCTTCAGTTGCTGGAGGGAGTCTACAAAAACAACTCTTCAGTCGGTGGAGTGGCCCTGTACGTCAGCGCCGAGGAGTCCCTCAAGCAGATAAAGCTCCGGGCAAAGAGACTGGGGATTGACACAGCTGAAATCCTGATCGTTTCGGAGACGTCCCTTGAGGTGATCTTTGAACACATAAAGAAGATAAAACCCGTAGTGGTCATTATAGATTCGATACAGACGGTGTTTACACAAGAGCTTAACTCCGTGCCCGGTTCCGTGGGGCAGGTGAGGGAGGCCGCCATGAGGCTGATGCTCTATGCCAAGCAGTCATCGGTGCCGGTGTTTATCGTTGGTCATGTCACCAAGGAAGGCGCCATCGCCGGTCCGCGAACACTGGAGCACATCGTTGATACGGTCATATACTTTGAGGGCGACCGGGGGCATCCATACAGGATATTGCGGGCGGTTAAGAACCGCTTTGGCTCGACAAACGAAATCGGGGTCTTTGAGATGCGAGAGGGGGGGCTTGCCGAGGTTACCAATCCTTCGGAGCTGTTCCTGGCCGAGCGACCAATGGGGGTTGCCGGTACAACGGTGATCTCCACGATGGAGGGGACACGGCCTTTGCTGGTTGAGCTGCAGGCGCTTGTAACGCAGACGACCTTTGGGGTTGCTCGACGCACGGGCATTGGCGTGGACGTAAACAGGGTCAACCTCCTGGTGGCAGTGCTTGAAAAGATCGGCGGACTGCACCTGGGGCACATGGACATATTTCTCAACGTGGTTGGCGGACTGCGGATTTCGGAACCCGCCTTTGACTTGGGGATCGTTACCACCATAGCGTCGTCATTTCTGGACAGGCCCGTAGAGGAGTCCATCTTTGTCTTTGGCGAGGTTGGCCTCTCCGGTGAGATACGTGCCGTATCGCAGGCGGAGGCAAGGATCAAGGAGGGCGCCAAGATCGGCTTTAAGCAGGCCATCCTGCCGGAGGCTAATCTCACCAGGCTCAGTATAACCCCACAGATACAACTAAGAGGTGTTAAGAACATAGATGAAGCACTTAAGATTGCCATTAATCGTTAGCCTGACGCTCTTGTCACTGTATGCGTGCGCATGGCTGCCTAAGTTTAAAGATACAACAGCGGTAGACCACAGACCGCATGACATAACATTAAACGAACTCCTTAAACGTCTCGATAGTGTCACCAGGATATTGGGCACCGTCGAACTAAGTCTCAAAACAAGCAAGCAGACCCTCTCCGGCAATGCCTCCATAGTTCTGGATGATTCCGGCTTTCAGATCAACGTCTACTCGCTGGGGTTTTTGGTCGGAGAGTTTACCCAGAAGGACGGTCGTCTCTCCAGCAGCCCCGAAATGGATGACGCTGACAAGGAAGTCTTTGCCAGGGTGATACGCGAAGGGTTGTTGTGGTGGAAGTTTGACGATCTGGTGGTCAGTGACCTTGACGACTGGCTCATACTCAAGACCTATGGGCGGGTAGTTGTTCTTAGCAAGGCCACGTTAAGTCCCGTGAAGCAGTCCCTTTACATTGGCGATGGTAGCATCATGCGTATCGTATACAAGGACACGGTATGGACAGATGGCATAGCGTATCCCTCCCGGATCGATGCAAGCCTCGGAGAAAACTCTATCAGCATCAAGGTCGAGGCTGTTCGCTTTGAGAGGGGAGAAGAGAAAGAAGGGGGCGGCTCCGCCCCCCCTCAGACCCCCCTGCAAGGGGTCACGGACCCCTTGACCCCGTAAAAACGCCATGTATCTTGTATTTAATCCAATCGAAACGTGCTATAAACCTTTTTTTATTTCTACGCGTAACATGAGTTAAGTAAATATATAGGGATTGCCTGAACCAAGATTACGCAGATTATATGAGTTGCTCTTGCGGGAAGCCGATGGGATATTCTCTGTTGAAGCAGGCATAGCAGTAATCGTCGGGATTTGGCAGGGCAGAGCGTAGCCCCTCTATGGACAGATACGCAAGGGAATCCGCCGTGAGATACTTCCTGATTTCGTCAACCTGATGGGTTGCAGCGATGAGTTCGTTTCGCGTTGGCGTGTTGATACCGTAAAAGCATGGCGCTATGGTGCAGGGAGAGCTGATTCTTAGGTGTACCTCTTTGGCCTGACCGAGTTCCCTGACCATCTTTACGATCTTCTTGCTCGTCGTGCCCCTGACTATGGAGTCATCCACGATAACGACCCGCTTGCCTCTGGTAATGTTTTGTACGGCATTGAGCTTGATCTTAACACCAAAGTGTCGGATACTGTTCTTGGGTTCTATGAAGGTTCTGCCCACGTAGTGGTTTCTTACGAGGCCGAAGTCAAAAGTCAGACCGCTCTGCTGTGCATATCCGATGGTTGAAGGGACACCGGAGTCCGGCACGGGGATGACCACGTCTGCATCCACGTGTGAACTACCGGCAAGGCTTTTGCCAAGCTCTTTTCTTATGCGATTAACGTTGATTCCCCCAAAAATATTGCTGTCGGGGCGGGCAAAGTAGATGAGTTCAAACACGCAATATGCACGCCTATGGCTATCTGTGGCCTTGACCGAGTGCAGGCCGTTTTTGCTTATGACCAACATCTCCCCGGGTTCTATGTCTCTGATGTATGTTGCCCCGATGAGGTCAAAGGCACATGTCTCAGAGGCCACAACGTAGGCGCCGTCAAACTGCCCCAAGGACAGCGGACGGACACCAAAAGGGTCCCTGATGGCAACAAGTTCGTCCTCCAGGAGGATCAACAGACTGAATGCCCCCTCGATCTCCTGCGCCACCTCGATGAACTTATCCCCTGCCCTGCTGCCCTTGGCATGGGCGATGAGGTGCAGGATGACCTCGCTGTCGGAGTTGGACTGGAAGATGGCGCCATCCTGTTGCAACTGCGTTCTCAATGCCGCAGCATTGGTGAGGTTGCCGTTATGTGCAAGCGCCAGGGAGCCAAGCATACAGTTTGCCATGATTGGCTGGACGTTTTTCAACATGCTCCCGCCGGCGGTAGAGTATCGGTTGTGACCGATGGCTGCGTGGCCTGGTAAACGTTTTAGCCTCTCTTCGCTAAAAATCTCCGAAACGTATCCCATTGCCTTTTCCAGGTGCATGGTGTGACCATCGGTGGAACATATCCCCGCACCCTCTTGTCCCCTGTGCTGAAGGGCGTACAGACCCAGGTAAGTAAGATTTGCCGCCTCGGGGTGACCGTATATGCCAAACACCCCACACTCTTCTCTTATTTCAAATATTCGATCCAAGCTCCCTCTGCAGTGCATTGTTGTAGGTTGTTGTCAGTTCTTGCAGTGTTATATCCATCAGTACCAGGTCATTTAGTCTCAGAGACATACGGTTATCTGCAACGGTTTTTCCTATTAATGCACAATGCAGTCCGGCATCTTTTGTATGTTTAGCGATTTGGGTCACGTTTTCAGGGTATGCGCTGACAACGACACAACATGCCGTTTCACCAAAGAGCTGGATGTCGGCTCTGATTGGCGTTGCATTTTGCCTGATCAACGACAGGTCGGCATCCACGCCAACAGCCTCCGCAATCGCACACTCCGCAATCGCTACAGAGATGCCACCCTCTGAGCAATCATGGGCAGAGAGCAACAAGTCAGTCTGATTCAACCGTGCCAACAGATTGCACAACTGGCGTTCTTTATATATATCGATTTCCGGAGGCAATCCCCTCTCTATGCCGTGACACAGTGCGAGGTACTCACTTGCCCCCAGCCCTCGGCGCACCTGCCCTATCACCATGACGGCATGTCCCACCCCCTTAAACCCCTGCGTCAGATGTCTGTCAACCTCATCCAGGACGCCGACCATTGCCACAATGGGCGTGGGATAGATGGCCGTTGGCCCCGTTGAGCCGGGGAGCGCCGTTTCGTTATAAAAGCTGACATTACCGCTTATGACGGGGGTTTCAAGCACCCTGCAGGCATCACTTATGCCCTCGATAGCTCGTTTAAACTGCCACATCACATGGGGCTTTTCAGGGTTTCCGAAGTTGAGACAGTCGGTCAGTGCAACCGGCGTGGCACCGCTGCAAGCTACATTCCTTGCGGCCTCGCACACGGCATGTACCGCACCGGCATAGGGGTCCAGGTAGCAGTATCGACTGTTACAGTCAACCGACATGGCAAGCCCCATATTGGAATTATTTACCCTGGTCTCCTTCACCCTGATAAGGGCGGCATCGGAGCCGGGAAGCACAACGGTATCGGTTCTCACCATGTGGTCATACTGCTGCCAGACAAGCGATTTTGAGGCTATCGCAGGCGATGACAAGAGTTTTAGCAAGCACGCGTTGTAATCCGTTGGTTGTGGTATATCATTGAGGTCAAGGGTGTTTAGTTCGGTCTGATTCTGTGGCACCGCTGAGGGTCTGTCATATATGGGGGCATCTTCGGATATCTTTGCGGCCGGTATTTCGGCCACCGTGTTGCCATGCCACTTTATACGCAGATAACCGTCCCCGGTGACAGTTCCTATGACCGTGGCATCGATGTCCCATTTCTTAAATATTTCAAGTATTTCGTTTCGTTTTGAGGGTTCCGTGACAAGGAGCATTCTCTCCTGGCTTTCGGAGAGCATGATCTCATATGGGATCATGTCCTGCGCCCGTAGCGGTACGGCGCTTAGTTCAAGCTCAACCCCCGTACCGGCCCTTCCTGCCATCTCCGACGAAGACGACGTAAGCCCCGCCCCACCCATGTCCTGGATGCCCACGATAAGACCCTTTTTCATGGCCTCAAGGCACGCCTCTAACAGGAGTTTCTCCGTAAAGGGGTCGCCGATCTGGACGTTTGGTTTTTTCTGCTGGGCATCGTCCTTGAACTCCTCACTTGCCATCGTAACGCCGTGTATACCGTCCCTGCCGGTCTTGGCGCCAACATAGATAACGATATTACCGATTCCGCTTGCTTTGCCGTAGAATATGCGTTCTTTCCTTGCAATGCCGAGGTTAAAGACGTTGACCAGGATGTTGCCGCTATAACAGGGGTGACAGTACAGCTCTCCGCCGACAGTGGGCACCCCCATGCAGTTTCCATAACCTGCGATCCCCCCCACGACGCCACCAAAGAGGTGCTTGTGATACGGCTCCGACAGCGGACCAAATCTCAGGGAATTAAGCGATGCCACCGGTCTTGCTCCCATCGTGAAGATATCCCTGAGGATGCCCCCCACGCCCGTGGCCGCTCCCTGGTAAGGCTCTATGTACGAAGGATGATTGTGAGACTCCATCTTGAACACCGCAACCATCCCCTGCCCTATGTCAATGACGCCGGCATTTTCACCGGGGCCTTGGACCACCCGCTCGCCGGTTGTGGGGAAGTTTCTCAGATGCAGGCGGGAACTCTTGTAGGAGCAGTGCTCAGACCACATGACGGAAAATATACCAAGCTCCGTAAACGTAGGCTCACGTCCCAGTATCTGCTTGATGCGCTGATATTCAGACTCGGTTAAGCCGTGCTCCTTTATCAGCTCTTTCGTAATTACAGGTTCTATCACTGATGGGTATTATAGCACAGTCACTATTTATTTTCCTGCAGGAGAAAAACTAAAAAACTGAACAGGGTGACATAATGGAGTGCTAAGTAAGGGAGCATAAACATGTATAACATCACCAGCCTTATGGGGTCAAGGGAACTGGTCCCCTTGCGGGGGGTTCTGAAGGGGGGCGGAGCCGCCCCTTTCTTTCTTTTATGGGTGAATTA
>NZ_JABXWD010000206.1 GCF_019173545.1 Candidatus Magnetobacterium casense
TCGCCCCTCCCCTTGCGGGGGGTTCTGAAGGGGGCCAGGAGCGCATTGAGCCGGGGGGCGCTGCCCCCTCCTGGAGCGACAAAGAAGCGGAGCCGCCCCTTTCTTTCTTCTATTCAGGCAATTTTGATACCCGAAAAAACTCGAATCCGATCAGTATATAGACATAAAGTTTGGGGTGCAAAAAATGCCTGGAATAAGTTATAATGGATTAGAGGCAGTAAACTTAACGCTTATCAAACTTACACGAGATTGATAATAGCAAACAATCAAGCGGAGAAGTATCTGACACATGACAAGGAAAGCGACACTAAATCTCAATTATAGCAACGCAGACAAGGAAGTCAAGCTCAAAGACTTCATAACTGAATATACCAGAGTGGTAACCGCCATTATTGATAAGCTGTGGGATAAGCAGGTGTTTGCTGGTAGTTTTGTTACAAGAGAGTTTTTGGAAATTGAAACATGGTTAAGCGCAAGGGCAAAGCAATGCGCTGGTAAACAGGCATTGCAGATTGTGAAATCTCAAAGAAAAAAGCAAAATAAAGTTAAGCCTGTGTTCAAAGGTAGTTCAATAGAACTGGATAATAGATTTATAGAAATACAGAAAGGCAATAACAGTTTTGATATATGGATAAAGTTATCATCATTGGGGAAAAAGATAATAATAATAATTCCCTCAAAGAGGCATTATCATTTCAACAAATTTAAAGATTGGCAAATTAAAAAATCGGCCAGGCTAAGGATAGACGGTAAAGGTAAAATATACCTTGACGTATTTTTTGAGAAGACAGAGAAGGAAAAGAAAACCGAAGGTGAAATTGTTGCCCTGGACTGTGGATACAAAAAACTTGCAGTCATTTCTAATGGTGCCACAATAGGAAAAGAATTGCAAGATAAAATAGAAAATATTAGCCGTAAAGTGCAAAAGAGCAAAGCCTTTAACAGGGCGTTAACAGAAAGAAATGAGTATGTAAACAAAGAAATCAAACGTCTCAATTTGGATAAAATTAAAGAAATAGTGATTGAGGACTTAAACAACGTAAAACATGGCACAAAAGGCAAAATACGGAAAGAGTTTAATAATAAGTTACAAAGGTGGGTTTACAGTTATTTTTTCAATAGGCTGCAACAACATTGTGAAGTAGTTGGCGTCCAATTGCACAAGGTTAATCCTGCCTATACGAGCCAAACTTGTTTCAAGTGCGGAGATATCCACAGGTCTAATCGAAGCGGTGAGTTATTTAAGTGTAGAAGTTGTGGCTACACAGCGGATGCAGATTATAATGCGTCTTTAAATATCTTGAATCGATTCAGACTACAGGCATATATGGTTCCTGTACACAAAAACTATCTAAATGGCAACATTTGTCCATAGAAATAGTGACTATAATAATTCCAGACAATAGAATATATGCGATGGCAAGTGAGTGAACTCCATAAGGGACTACCACAGGAGATTATAGCGTAGTTGACAAATTATCGTTTACAAAAGGCGTTGATCCCGTTTTTTGATGTCGCCTCTATATACGTATCCATATTTATCGCCCACCTGCTGAGACACAAAGAGCTTGTACTGACACAGACGATCAACGACATGACCCTGTGGATAGTGACAATATTTACGGCATTCTATATCTTCGACCTCTATGACTTGTCTTTTCGCAAGAAGCTCATCATGAGACTGCTGCTGGGGGTGATATGTGCCGCCATCGGAATAATGCTCTTTTCCTTTGTGTTTTACAAGTTCTTTATAGGCAGGGGATTGCTGGCAATGCAGACTACAGGGATATTTTTATTTACGGCAACGTCTCGTCTTTTGATGTATAATATAAGGCATAAGATCAATAAACCCGTTCGTGTAGTCTTGTACGGCCCCGAGGAGTTTATAGGGAAGGTGTCAAAGAGCCTTGATAAATCAGACAAGGTCAAAATAGACAAGACCGTGTTTTATGGCGGCAGGTTGGACAAGAAGCTCACGTGCAAGGGGCTTAAGCGCGCAGAGTCACCGGTTATCGTCTTCGTTGACTCACCCAAGATACCCCCCCTGCTGTTTCAACACCTGCTGGAATGTCGCATGAAGGGCATGGTGGTCAGGGAGATGTCCGACTTCTACGAGGACGTCCTGGAGCGGGTGCCAATCTACTTCCTGGAGGACAGGTGGTTTTTGTACTCGCGCGGCTTTACGGTCATCCACAATGACTTCTACATAAGGGCAAAGAGGCTTATCGACATCTTGTTGTCGGTGACGTTTATAATCCTGCTGGCGCCGTTTATGTTGCTGATAGCGCTGATAATAAGGCTTGAATCCAGCGGGCCGGCCCTGTACATGCAAAAACGGGTGGGACAGAATGAGGAGCCGTTCAGGTTGCGCAAGTTTCGCTCCATGGTCAGGGACGCCGAAAAAAACGGCCCCACCTGGGCTGCTGCCGCCGACCCCCGAATAACAAGGGTGGGAAAGGTCATCAGGAGACTGCGCATAGATGAACTGCCTCAACTGTTTAACATCCTCAAGGGGGAGATGTCCTTTGTCGGACCGCGACCGGAGAGACCCGCCTTTATCAGCCAACTACAGGAGCAAATCCCATACTACAGCTTCAGACACATCGTAAAGCCGGGTCTCACGGGATGGGCGCAGATCAACTACAAGTACGGTGCCTCTATCGAGGACGCTGCAAAAAAACTCGAATATGACATATACTACATAAAGAACTTTTCCCTGATTTTCGACATACAAATAATCCTCCGAACGATCAGAGTGGTCGTCTTTGGAGAAGAAAAAGGTGGCCTGATATGAATAAGAAAAAGGTTCTGTACCTTGCCTCACGCTTTCCGTATCCGCCGGTATCGGGTGGGTTGATCCGGGTGTATAACGCATCAAAGGTGATAGCCCAACACTTCACCACGGACGTCTTTAGTCTGACCGAACACGATATCCAGGACAGACACCTCGATGCCTACAAACAACACTTTAACAACGTCTACGTCTACAGACACTCAAAACAGGTCAGCTATCTCAATGCCCTCAGGGCACTGGTCGATCAAAGACCGCTCCAGGTGGGCTACTACTACTTCAGGCAGGCACAGGACAAGGTCAACTCACTCATACGGCAGAACAAGTATGACCTCATATTTTGCAGTCACATCAGGACCACCGACTACGTCCGCAACGTCGATATCCCGTGCGTGGTTGACTGCGTTGACTCCATGTCCCTGAGCTACATGCAGGACAACAAGCTCGGCAGCAACTTCCTATGGAGGCTTATATACCTCGTAGAAAGGGGCCGCGTAGACTCATACGAACGCAAACTACCGGGACGCTTTGACTATTGCTTTATGACCTCAGACAGCGACTCTGACCACATCAGGAAGCTCTCCGGTCAGACCAATGTCGTCACCGTACCCAATGGCGTAGCAGAGGAAATCATCGCCTACGGTAGCCGGCCATCCATAGCACCACCGTTGGATATCCTGACCTTTTTGGGAAAGATGGACTACAGTCCAAACATAGATGCCGTCGTGTACTTTGTCAAAGAGATATGGCCGGCGATCAGAGAAAAACTCGACAACGTGGAGTTTCATATAATCGGCTCCCGTCCAACTCCGGAAGTACTGGCGCTGACCGGTTCAAAGGGGGTAGTTGTCACGGGGTTTGTCGATGACCCATATGCAACGATTATCCGATCACGGATGTTTATAGCGCCGATGATATCCGGTTCGGGGATAAAGAACAAGATACTGGAGGCAATGGCCCTGGGCAAGTGTGTCGTGACGACCTCAAGTGGGGCCGGTGGGATCGATGGCATAGACGGCGAGCACTTTGTCATAGCGGATAAGCCGCAGCAATTTGCCGACAAGGTTGTAGAGCTGTGGTTTAATGCACCCAGGGTAAATAGTATCGGGGCAAACGCCAGGGCACTGGTATTGGAGCGATACCTTTGGCAGAAGACAACCATAGCGCTTATCGACATCTTGAAACGGATCACGTGAGCAGGTTACTTGTCAAACGGAAAAGCATGGTAAAATGGGGTCAAGGGGGCTGGCCCCCTTGCAGGGGAGGTCTGAGGAGGGGGCGGAGGGGGTGAGGCACCCCTGCCATAAACCGCCCTCCTTCTTTCTTTTACCATGAAGCATAACGAAGATATGTCAACAGCATCTGAAGTATCTATCCTGTACGTCTGCCCCCGGGCGCACGAGACGGGGCACTACTCCGACAGGACACGCAACGAAATCGCATCCCTGACCAGGGCGGGGGTGGAAGTAGCGTTGCTGACGTTTCAGGGGTTGCTCGATGGCGGGCTACCCCCGGGCGTGAAACAGTACACCGTCATAAGGGCCGGCTCATGGACGGCATCCCTGATAGCGGCATTGAGCGCCTTTAAGGTCTTCTACTATGCAAAACACCTCATCTACCAAGTCGTTTGCATCGTATATGCCATACGCATAGTCAGGCAACAACGGTATGACTTCTGCTATCTCTTAAACGGTGATCCATACATGTTTTTGCCGTTTTTGTTTGCCTTGTTCCTGAAAAAAACCAACTGGATACTGATAATGATGACGCCGTTTTACGCCATGAAGGGCAACTTTGTGCACGGCTACCCGCCTTCGATGGACATGTATCGACGCCTGCAGAATCTCATCCTGTGGTGGCCCCTTTACAGCCTGGCGATGTTGCGCAACAGGTTTATAATCGTGGGGCATGACGAGTTGACCGTTGAGGCCTGGAGCGGTTTTCTGGGGGGGGGGTGTTGTCGGGGTGCGTTCACCTGATCCCCTGGGGATACAACCCGACAGAGGTCGAGGTGTCGCAGTCCGATGCACGCAATGCCCTTGGATTGCCCGCGACAAAGGCCATTCTGCTGCTATTTGGCGTCGTACACCAGGGCAGAGACCCCGAGACCGTTATTGAGGCCATTGTGGATATGCCGCCCGATATCTGTGTGCTTCAGGTTGGATTTGTCCCGTCTGACAGGCATAAATGGATCGTCTCCCTAGTTCGGAGGCTTGGGGTTGGTGATCGTTACCTGATAGTCAACGAGTGGGTCAGCGAAGAGGTCAAGCGGTTGTACTTCTTTGCAGCCGATGCCGCGGTCATCTCCTACAAGGAGGAGTTCCTTGATTGGCCAAGCGTCCTGTGGACGGCGTGCAGTCTTAAGCGGCCAATTATCGCTAGTGACAGGCCATCCATAAGGGCCTGCGTTGAGAGGTATGGCGTCGGGCTGGTGTTTAAGACGTCCGATCCGCGGTCGTTGCGTCTTTGCGTCAACAGATTGCTCTCCATGGACGGCACTGAGATCGAAACGATAAGGCAGAACTGCGGCAATCTGGCACGGGACAGCTCCTCCGACCACAGCGCCAAAGTGTTGGCAGATATTATCAAATAAAAAAGCGGTTGACAGCGGTTGTATCATTGTGATAGAGTGAGGCTATAAAGTCATGGATACTGAAGAACTATTGAAGCGTATTACTGTTAATCCCAAATGGTGGGGAAGCCAACTCTCAGGGGGTTAAGAATTACGGGAGAGCAGGTTTTAAGGGCTATTGCCTCCGGGGTTACTACGGAGGACTTGTTGGAGGATTACCCCGAACTTGAGATGGAAGACATAAGAGCGGCACTTCTCTACGCGGTTGAATTAGATGAGTCCAATACTATTTTCTTACAGAGGGTATAGATTTTTCTTTTTTTCAAAAGAGGAATCAAGACCTCACGTGCATGTTCGCTGTAGTGATGGCGAGGCAAAATTTTGGATAGAACCTGATGTCTCTCTCGCCATTAATTATGGACTTAAAGAAAATCAGATCACTGAAATAAGGAAGATAATAAAGGAGAATAGCAATGAAATCAGAGATAAATGGACAAGTCATTTTGGGGGATGTTGAGGTTACAAATATTTCCTCAAACGGGATATGGCTTTATCTTAATGACAAGGAATATTTCTTGTCCTACGAGGACCATCCGTGGTTTAAAGAAGCAAGGGTTAGTCAGATTCTTAGCGTTGTATTACGACACTCTCATCACATATACTGGCCTGAACTGGACATTGATGTGTCCGTAGATATCCTTGAACACCCTGAGAGATACCATGTGACTGCGAAATAAAGCAGAAGGAATTTTTTATAAGACAGTCGTTCAAACTCGGTCAGATGGAGGTGTTCAGGGTCTACGGTCTGCCCGTGGGGACGTACAACTTCAACTTCCAGGTGTGACCTTACCTATGGTTTCGCACTTTCTGGATTCCTGCTTACGCAGGAATGACACAGATGGGCGCAAAATACCACTTCTTGTCATTCCCGTGAAAACGGGAATCCATTTTCAAAAACC
>NZ_JABXWD010000207.1 GCF_019173545.1 Candidatus Magnetobacterium casense
GGTAGCAAAAGAAAGAAAGGGGCGGCTCCGCCCCCCTTCAGAACCCCCCGCAAGGGGACCAGTCCCCTTGACCCCTTCTTGCGAAACCTTTTACCATGCTTTTTTAAGAGGATACAGATTGTTGTAGAGAGGCATGATGATGGCTACGTTGCATATCCGTTAGGAATTAAAGGCGCTGTGGTTGGACAAGGTGATACTTACGATGACGCCATATCTGATGTCGTCTCTGCTATCAGGTTTCACATAGAAACGTTTGGCAGTGAAGTGCTTGATGTTGATGACCCGATAATTGATGCTTTTATATAGGAGGCCCCTCCCTGTATTGCACCAACATCCTGTCTCTGCCAATGCCGCAGTCGGTGGACTCATCCCGGCATTGCCCCGGCCCTCCGATGAGCAGGTTGCCGCAGGTTGGTCTAAGGCCAGGCCGCTTTGGCCTTTGCCAGGTAGGAGACTGCTTTTTGCACATCACCTGTCTTGAAAAACATGTAGGCGAGGTTGTTATACGAATCCGCAATATGCGGGTGTCTTTCGCCATAGACTTCCAATCTGATAGTAAGTGATTTTTTGTAAAACGCAATCGCCTGCTTTGCTTCGCCTAAGTTATCCCACGCCGAGCCAATGTTGTTATACGAACCCGCAATATGCGGGTGTCTTTCGCCATAGACTTCCAACCATATAGCAAGTGATTTTTCTAAAAACGCAATCGCCTGCCTTGAGTCGCCTAACGCTCTCCACGCTGATCCAATGTTGTTATACGATTGCGCCACATCCGGATGTCTTTCGCCGTAGACTTCCAAACTGATAGCAAGTGATTTTTCGTAAAACGCTATCGCCTGCTTTGAGTCGCCTAAATTCCACCACGCTGATCCAATGTTGTTATACGAAGTCGCCACATCCGGATGTCTTTCGCCATAGACTTCCAACCTGATAGCAAGTGATTTTTCGTAAAACTCAATCGCCTGTCTTGCTTTGCCTAATTTATCCCACGCCGTGCCAAGGTTGTTATACGAGGTCGCCACATCCGGGTGTCTTTCGCCATAGACTTCCAAACTGATAGCAAGTGATTTTTCGTAAAACTCAATCGCCTGCTTTGAGTCGCCTAAATTATCCCACGCTGATCCAATGTTGTTATACGAACCCGCCACATCCGGATGTCTTTCGCCATAGACTTCCAAACTGATAGCAAGTGATTTTTCGAAAAACGCAATCGCCTGCCTTGCTTCACCTAACTTCCATAATGATGTGGCATACGTATTAAGAAAATTGCCGACACTTATATCTTTGTTTGCCTTTGCCTCATCAATAGCTGCATCTGAGACCCTGACGGCGACCTTTTCCATAATCACTCGCCCCTGGCGATATAAGACCATCTCGTCAAAGTATTGCCCCAAAGCACGCGCATGTGGACACGCACCACGGATGTTACCTACCTCAAGGGCGTGACGGACGACCTCCTCCATGTACTTGTAATTCGGCTCCGAGGCCTTTGCAATCCAATCACCGTACCACTGATACGCCCGCCCGTGCATCTCAAGCTGTTTCTCAGGCGTCAACTTGCCCCACATGGCATCTACAATGACAGGCGTCACCCAGTACACAAACCCACCACTGGATAAATCTTCCATTGCCGGTGCGGCTCGCACCTCACGCTCAACCAGCGTCAGATCAACGCCTGTGTTCAACAACTCCACACTGCCAAAGCCCTCAAAGGTAGTCGCATCAACAGGCTCCCTGTACACTGCCGCCTCCCGGATGAACCTGTGAAACGCTTCACCCTCAGTTGCCGCAATCACATCCGCAAGATACTCGTGGATGAACTCAGCCTGCTTGAGCTTCAACTGCGCCTCAATGACGGCTAAATCGTACTTGTCCTCGTCTCTGGCAATGACGTTGAGCCACTCCAACAGACGTGGATTGCCGCCGCCGTACTTGAGGTACAGTTCAGCGTGTTTGCTTTTTGCGACAGACTCCAGGTCTTTTGCCTTCTTGTTTAAATCCGCACCATAAAAAGACATGAGCGCAAGGTCAAAGAGCTTTGCCGTGGACAGGTTTTCACCATCCTGCTCAAGGATGAACGGATACCGGCTCGTTATGACGACGTAGCTGTTGCCTTCAGTCCATTCAACCGCCTCAAGAAAGGGACGGACAAGCTCGATTGTCTCAGGCTTCACGTAATAGTTATTGCCATGACGCTCAAGGTTTTGCTCAAAGTCATCGAAATATATGATCGCTGAAACCTCAGTTCTAAAGACAGTGCGGAAGAGGTCTTTAATCTTCTCCTCATACTCATCACCTGACTTTAGGATTGCCAGGGCGTCTTTTTTGCCCAACCTGTCAAGCAACTTCCTCAGCTTCAATATCACATCGCCGGCATTGACCACCCCGTGAAAGACGATCAACTCCTTGCCCGCAAACCGTTCAATGAGCTTCCCGACGAGACAACTCTTGCCGATTCCGGCAGGGCCGCGCACCAAAAGCCCGCACTTGCCGGTCTTCCCCCTGAGCACACTTACCCCCCTCTGGACATACCGCCTCCTGCCAACAAACCCACTCTCAAGCACCCTCACGTTGCTGCCCTGGAGGGTCTTGTGCCTGAGCCTGACGTGGTTGACATGCGCTAACTTCCCCTCAACCACCAGCGGTACAATCGGCGATGCATCCCCAAATAGCCTCAAAAGCGGCCAGGGATGGTATTGCCCCTCAAGCAGCCTTCGGGCGCTCCGGATCGGATGGCAAAATCGATCCCCTTGCCAATTGAGAGACACCTGTAAACCTCACCGGAGACGATGGTCGCCCCCGCCGCCGAAACAGGCAATCCCCACCCAAGCACCCACCGTATACCCTTAAGGGCCATCTGGCAGGCAAAGGACTCGGTGTTTGCCTTATCATCGGCACGGCAGGTTGAACAGCCGGAGAGAAACAGTATCCGAGGTTTGTGATCCTTAATCGCATCCCACAACATACAAGGCGCTACCTTTTGGGTTTTACCGATATCGTCTTCCATGTATAACACCGGCCCCAACACCCTGTCTATAGCGGCATGGCCCGTTATGTGGATGATGTCAAACCCGCCCCCTGCAATGTTGGCCTGCTTAAGCCCCTCAAGGCTGCCCGTGTCCTCGATCCGCATGTCGATGTTGTAATTGCCGACCGCACCAAAGATAAGCTCCTCCTCCTTTTCAAAGTTGAGGGCATACTTATCGTGCGCATCCGTTGGCGAGCAGGCCATAAAGAGCATATTCAGCGGTGTTTTTTTGGGTGTCACCTGACTTCGTCCGCCCCGATTCTCAGTCAGCCGGATTACGTGTATGTCATCCCTGAGCAGGACAAATCCCCCGTCGTTGAGCAGCTCAAAGGGCAAATGCGTCAACTCGTAAGGCGTCTGCAAGTAGAGATGCGCATGTGTTTCGGCGTCCCTGGCACTACCGATGATCTCCTGGAGCATCCCCGTGCCACGATTGAGCAGATCGTACAGTTGTCTGCCAAGTTTGGCGCCTGCAGCGGGATTGTCGCTCCAGAGGTTTTGGCCTGCATCCGTAATGAGCGTGGTGATCTTGTCCTCGGTGACGTGATGCGACAAGATGCCGTTGATGTACACCGCACGCTGGTCGTTGACAGCGTCCGATATCTTTAAGGTTATGCTTGTATTATTATAGCACGTTTCGATTGGATTAAATACAAGATACATGGCATTTTACGGGGTCAAGGGGACTGGTCCCCTTGCGGGGGGTTCTGAAGGGGGCCAGGAGCGTCCTGGAGCGACAAAGAAGCGGAGCCGCCCCTTTCTTTCTTTGTATCGCATGCAATCTAAACGCGCTATATCTCCCGTTTTCACAAATCCCCCAAATAAAGAATCAGATAATATACAATAGGATAACGGATTGCCGCTTACACTGTCAAGGGTCGCTCCAATATTTTCTCAAACTTTGACGGCGCTATTATTTTAATCCCCTTGAAGTGTTGAAGGTCTGTAAGGTGGTGATCTCCTGAGACGATATAATCAGCTTGAGACTCCAATGCGCATTCTAAGATACGGTTATCAGGTGGATCGCTAATAACCTCAAGGTGGGTTTTTGGTTCAACGACTGTAGAAAATCCTTGCAACCAGTTTATGGCTATTGACACTTCCGTCTTGGGCCAGTTTAGCTTGTCAGAGAGTATTCGTTGCACTTCGGCTAAAATCGGTGCCGAAATGAAGTTCCTGATTTGCCCTTTTCTTGCCGACTTTAATAGTGATGCTGGTCGGCCATTAGGGTTATACAAAGCTGAAATTATTACATTGGTGTCAAAAACAACCTTGAACATTAAATTATGGCTGTTCGTGACGAGCCTTTTCGACTATTTCATTGATGTCCTCTTCGGTAAAACCTTGCCTTTTAGCCATCATGCTGCCGTAGTGGCTTAGACGCTGCCAGGTTCTTTCCTCTATATAGTCGCGTAGGGCCTCGCTAAACAATTCATTCATGGTTCTGTGTTCCTCTTGAGCCAAGTTTTTGGCTTTATGAAACAAGTCCGGCAAAAGTGAAATAGTTATAGCCTTAGTATTTCTCAAGATATCTCCTTTGGTCAATGGATATACATTACATAGTCATACTTTATCATTTGTTAATGTCTATGTCAAGAGTCTTTATCCTACATCCTACAGGACAATCGAGGCTGAGTTCACACCGCCCTTTCTTTTTTTGCTGCCAACACCAGAATCTACACCCCACTTGCCGCAGAGAGAGTAGTTTGCTCGGCGATAAAAAAGGGGGCCAAATGGCGTCCCCACTGCCCCCGTGTGTTACATCTTTCTCCTGCCCTCAAGGGATTTTTTAAGCGTTACTTCGTCGGCGAACTCCAGGTCGCCCCCCATGGGAAGGCCGTAGGCAATGCGCGTTACCGTTACCTGCAAGGGTTGAAGCAGACCGGCGATGTACTGGGCGGTCATCTCCCCCTTGGTGTTTGGGTTGGTGGCCACTATTACCTCGGATATACTGCCCCCCTTGACCCTGTTTACAAGTTCGTCGAGCTTGAGCTTGTCGGGAGTGATGCCGTCAATGGGCGAAAGCGCCCCCAACAGTACGTGATACAGACCCTTGTACGAGTTCGTGCGCTCTACGACTATGATATTGGCCGGCTCCTCCACTACACATATGCGGCTGGTGTCGCGTGAGTTGTCGCGGCAGATGGCACAGGGGTCAGACTCGGTGATGTTAAAGCAGTGTCTGCAAAACCCGGCCTTGTCCTTTACGTCTATGATTGCCTGTGCGATAGACTTGGCCTTATCGGGGGGCATGGCAAGGATGAAAAAGGCCAGCCTTTGAGCCGTTTTACGGCCTATACCGGGTAGCCGCGTCAGTTCGCTTATCAGGGTCTCGATTATGCCTTCAGACATGGTTTACGCTCCCTGGGAGATAACTTGGTATCTCTGCCGTTATTTCCCAAACAGATTTGATATGTCCGGCATCCCGGGTAACTGCAGCCCCCCGGTCAGTTTTGACATCTCTTCCTGGACGCCTTCGTGAGCCCTCTTGATTGCCTCGTTGCAGGCGGTTATTATCAGGTCCTGGAGCATTTCGGTATCGTCGGGATTGACCACTTCCTTGTCTATCGTGATGGACACTATCTGGCCGGAGCCGTTGGCAACGACACTGACCATGCCACCGCCGGAGCTTGCCTCGGCCGTGGCCTGACTTGCCTCCTCCTGCAGCTTGGCCATCTTCTCCTGGAGCTTCTGCGCCTCACGCATGAGATTGCCTATCATCTTCTTTGACATGTATCCTCCTTTTTGCTATAAAGATTTGTTGTTCTGTATTTAAACATATTCACTGTCATTTATCAATAGCCTTTATCGACACGATGTATCCCCCGAAGGTATCAAGGGCCTCCTTGATGACGGGGTCTGCCATGGCCTCGGCCTTCAGGTCCCTGACCGGGGGGAGAGGGGCGTCCTGAGCCTTAACGATGGTTGTCTCCGGCGGTGACGCACCATCGGAGGAGCCCTCCTTTACACGCACTTTATATTTTTTACCCGTGAGTTGTTCTGCTACGGTTTCTATCGTTGTTTTGCCTTTTTTTACAGCCTCTTCATGGACTTTAAAATTGCCGCCTGAAAAATATACGTTGAGGATGTCTTCGGTAATGTCAAAGGTTGCCTCATTGAGCCTTCCGCCAAGGGGATCGCTGACGTTGGTAACGGCCTTAACCAGGGTCTGCCACAGGTTGTTGCCACTGACCGGCTGTGCAGGTTGCAGGATACCCTGCCCGATATCAACGGGTTTTGATGGCGGCATCGGTGGTGGTTCTGTAAGTGGTTCTGGCGGCATCTCCGGGGG
>NZ_JABXWD010000208.1 GCF_019173545.1 Candidatus Magnetobacterium casense
TCTATTATCGACCGAAAGAGAAACGATCATCTCAACCACGACATACAAAAAAGTCAAGGAAAAAATGGTGTCATGGCGTTGTTCGATATGCTTAAGTCAACAGCATTACGCCTCGCCCCTCCCCTTGCAGGGGGTTCTGAAGGGGGCCAAGAGCGCATTGAGCCGGGGGGCGCTGCCCCCTCCTGGGGCGACAAGAAGCGGAGCCGCCCCTTTCTTTCTTCTATTTGAGCAATTTTGATACCCGAAAAAACTCGAATCCGATCAGTATACCATGAAATATAAAGAGTATACACTGTTGGTACAAAAAAAGGGGGTATCACCCCCCCGTGCTGACATGATTACAGGCGCTGTCAATCCTTATCGTCTCCTGAGAAATACCCCTATGGCTTTATCTGTCTTGCATATGTGATTTACAAACCACTGAATCAGAGCAACCTCTATCGTGTTTATCATGGCCGGTGAACTATGGTCCTTCTTAAATATCTCTACCAGTTCGTTAAAGCTCTCCCAAAACAGTGTGTGTTGTGCCTCATGCTCCAGGAACTTGTCGTTGGGGTATTTTATGCGTGTCATCAAGGTCTCTTCCATCGCAAAGTGACTCTCAACATACTGCCTGAGAAAATCTACCACCTTCTGGACCTCATCCCTGGCATCTTTTCTCTCAATGGCCTTGAGCAGGTTGCTGAACGTTGCAATCAACTCCTTGTGTTGATTGTCTATCGAGTCAACCCCTACTGACAGGTCATCCGTCCACTTAATATCCACCATAAGTCTTTGTATCCTCTCATGCTACATTGATCTGTTAAAAGCAAATCAACTTTTCATTGTTTCCTGATAAATACCCCTATTGCCTTATCAGTCTTGTTCACGTGATTTGTAAACCATCCAACAAGGACATTCTTTATCTTGGTCACCATAAACGGTGAACCAGGACTCTTCTTAAATTCGCCTATCAGTTCGTTATATGTCTCCCAGAAATCCGTATGTTGTTTCTCATGTTCCAGATACTTGTCTTTGGGGTATTTTATGCGCTTCATTAAAGTCTCTTCCATCGTAAAATGAGTCTCAACATACTGCTTGAGAAAGGTTACCACCTTTTGAATCTCGTCTTTGCTATCACCTCTGTTAATGGCATTGAGCAGGTTGTTGATAATTACAATCAACTCCTTGTGCTGATTGTCTATCGAGTCAACCCCTACCGACAGGTCATTGGTCCATTTAATGTCCATAATCGATTGTATCCTTGACTGTTACCTAATTTGTTAAAAGTAATCATTCCACCTAAATGGTAGAGGCTGCTTGTCGGACTGTAGCACCTTTGCAGCAACGGCTTCGCCCACAAACAGTTCGTGATCACCCGCCTTAAATATGCTGACCGTCTTACATTCAATATAGGCCATGGCGCTGTTAAGCACCGGTGAACCATTGGGGGCGTCAAAGTAACCGACATTGGCAAACTTATCGGCATCCCGGCCACTCTTAAATCCGTAGTGCTTGGCAAGCTCTATCTGTTCCTCGGATAGGACGTTTACCGCAAAGTAGCCCGACTCACGGATCAACTCATTGGTATACCTCTCCGGCGCAATGGAAACCATCAACATCTTGGGCTCAAACGATACCTGTGATACCCAGCTCGCCGTCATGCCATTTATTGCGTCCTTACCCTTGACCGTTATAACGTAACAGCCTAACAATACCCCTTTTGCAATTACATCCTGCATTTAAGTTCCTCCTATCGTATCAGATTTATTATACGTATTTTGTCATTAATCCAAGCGAAATCTGCTATAAAATAAAAATGCCTTATCGTAGCTATACTAACATGTGGGCAAAATGTTCGTCAATGATATAGATCACGGCAATGAAGGGGTCAAGGGGCTGGCCCCCTTGCGGGGTGGGTCTGAGGGAGGGGCAGAGGGGGTGAGGCACCCCTGCCACAAACCGCCTCCCTTCTTTCTTTTCTTAGGGTGAACTATTGTTATACATGTTTATGCTCTCTTGCTTATGGAAAGCGGCCACCGTCTTTGATGCAGGGGTTACTTGATCTTGCCATCTTCAGATAGCATGATAACTATAGGGCGAGTGGAAGGGAATTTGGACATTATAATGCTTGCTATCACCATTATGGGTACACACAGGAACATCCCCGTAATGCCCCAGATATACCCCCATATGGTCAGAGAGATGATAATGACAAGCGGACTGAGGTTGAGGGATTTTCCCATCATTTTTGGCTCCAGGACGTTACCGATAAACAGATGAATCCCCACCAGGAGACCTGTAACAATCACAAATGGATATACGGTGTCAAACTGCACCAGGGCCAACAGCGCAGGGAAGAGTACCGTTACGATGGCCCCAACGGTCGGTATGTATGTAAAGAGAAAGGTGATGAGCGCCCAAAAGACGGCAAAGTCAACACCCACAATCCTTAAGACGACATAAGTAAACACGCCGGTAAGCAGACTGATCACGCTCTTTATCTTTATGTACGTCCTGATGTCCTGATTGATGTTATGTATCACGGCCCTGACACCTTCATATCGCAACTGATCCTGCACCAGAACCTTGAGCTTGCTGTCAAAGGTGTGCGCCTCCAGCAAGAGCAACAACACATAGACAATGATCATGCCCATGTTGCTGGCCACGGTTGTCAGCATATGCGCAACGGAGGATAGCAGTTCGCTTACACTCAGGGAGGCAAACATGCTTTCTATGCTGGGAGTCCCTGTGAGGTGGAGTTTATTGTAGGCATACCGTAGCATGTTTTGCAATTTGGCCTGATAATGAGGAGCGGCAGCCACCACGGCATCGGTGTTGCTGTTGACAAGGGCGACAAAAAACCATATAATCATTGCCATTGTAACAAACGACAGGGTAAGTGCACTCCACCGTGGCATGACGTATTTACCGACTCTTAGCTTGGCATACTCCCCGGCAAGCGTGTTGATAAGATACCAGACCACTATGCCAATAACAAGGGGGACAAAAAACACCTTCCCTATAAAGAGAATATAAAACCCTAGTGCTATCATCCCAATGATGAGTGAAACGTTTATTATCTGCATAATTTACCTGTATTAGGTATCCTCTTAAAAAAGCATGGTAAATTTAAGATACGCTTATTCATATCAAACCAGCCCTTTACGGGGTCAAGGGGGCTGGCCCCCTTGCAGGGGAGGTCTGAGGAGGGGGCGGAGCCGCCCTCCTTCTTTCTTGTCTTTCTGCTGCAAATTATACCCCATATGATGTAATAAACGCAAACGATATTTTTTAGCTTGCCTTGATGGCTGAAATATGTTATCATAAATGTCAAATGATAGTCTATAGTTTATTTTTATGAGAGACAGACCATACACCATACTCTTGGTAGAGGACGACGAGGATGATTATCTGCTGTTTTCTGAGGCCATAGCGGAGACCGGTATCACGCACCATGTCATCTGGGTACGGGATGGCGAGGCAGTGATGAAATATATATCGAAGGAGCACAGGCCTGACCTGATCATCCTGGACCTGAATATGCCCGCCGTGGATGGCCGTGATGTCCTGCGACAGATCAAGTCCAACCCGCTCTTACTGAGCATACCGGTTGTCGTTATGACAACGTCGGGGGCAGATGAGGACATAGATTTTTGCTACAGTATCGGGGCAAACTCCTATATAAAGAAGCCGGATAGTTTTTCCAGGTTGCTTGATACCGTAAAACTCATAGGTTCTTACTGGCTTAATGCAGTAGAGCTACCCAGGGGCAATAATTATGCCGGCTAAGGGTTTTAAGATACTGGTAGTGGATGATGACGAGGAAGACAGGCTACTTATCAAGGATTATATCTTGGAGGGTTTGGCCGGTAAGACCTCTGTCATAGACTGTGTTGGCGAGTTTGAGGAGGCGGTTGCAGCTCTCCAACAGCAGCGGTATGATGTCCTGTTAATAGACTACCGACTGGGGGCGCACAGCGGATTGGAGCTGATTGATTACGTCAAGGATGCCGGTGGTCACAGCAGCATGATCCTGCTTACCGGTCTGGGGGATGAGGAGCTGGCCGTAACCGCCATGAAAAAAGGTGTGCGCGACTATCTCAACAAAAACCGCTTATCGGCAGAACTCATCCGAAGTACAATTGTCAATGCCGTAACACTGAGTGAGGCCTATTACCTGCGCTCTCTGGCTGAGGATGCCCTCAAACGCTCCGAGGCCAATTACCGTGAACTTGTAACGCTGTTGCCGGCAATCGTTGTTGAGTTCTCCGCAGGTGGGGTACCGATACTGGCCAATGACTACATAAAGGTTATTACAGGCTATGACAAGGATGACTTTATACTGTCAAACAACTGGCAAAATATATTGCCTGTCTCTGCCGATGGTACTTTTGAGGACTTTAAGGACAGGCTGCTGAAGGGTGATATAAAAAACAACCAACTCCACATAAAGACCAAAGATGGCAGCACCAAGACCCTCAGCCTCAACGCCAGGGGACGTCACAACGTAAGCACTAAACAACACCCAAAAAAAGAAGGTCTGTCTAGCATCATCTGTATCTACACCGATATCACGGAGAGTGTTGAACTCAGAGAGAAACTCCATACGCAGTCAATCATGGATGAGCTGACCGGGTTGTACAACAGGCGCGGGTTTTATACACTTGCTGCACAACAGATCAGGCTGGCCAACCGTTATCAACGCTCCATGCTTCTCTTCTTTTTAGACCTTGATGGCATGAAGACTATAAACGACAACTACGGACACAAGGCTGGAGACAGGGCACTCGTAGAGGTGGCACACATAATGAGGGAGACCTTCAGGGAGTCTGACATCATCGGACGAACCGGCGGGGATGAGTTCATTGTGCTTGTATCTGACATGGAAATAGTTGACGAAAGTGTCATTCGGGCACGACTGCAGGATAATATTGATACCTTTAACAATAAAAGTGATGCCCCCTTTAACTTGTCTGTCAGCGTTGGGGTTATAAGATATTCCCACGAAAATCCGATGGAACTTGACGAACTCATTGCCAGGGCAGATAACTTGATGTATGCCGAAAAATCAAAAAAACGGGCGTCAAGGAAAGCATAAAAAAATCAGGAGGATCGTGGCAGCGGACAATGACCATTCTTCCCGTGAGTCTCAGAACGGAGTGCCTGCTCCAGAGGGCGGTGAGGTTGTCCGCTCACCGGAGGTTGATTTCCCGATAGTGGCCATAGGTGCCTCTGCGGGTGGTCTGGAGGCCCTTGAGGTGTTTTTTTCCAATATGCCTTCCGATGCCAATATGGCCTTTGTCGTTATCCAGCACCTGTCCCCTAAACACAAGAGCATAATGGACTCGCTCCTTGAAAAGCATACGGATATGAAGATACAGGTAGCAGAAGATGGCATAAAACTCAACCCCAACCATGTGTATCTAAACCCTCCTGAGAAAAACCTTGCCATTATGCACAAGGTCATTTGCCTGATGGAGCCCCCTGATGTACATGCCTTGAATCTGCCAATAGATTATTTCTTTCAGTCTCTCTCAGATGACCAGGGTGAGAGGTCGATCTGCATAATACTGTCGGGGACGGGGACGGACGGTACCAAGGGGCTTAGAGCGATAAAGGGCGTGGGCGGGATGGCAATGGTTCAGGATGAGAAACAGGCCAGGTACAATGGTATGCCCTCAAGCGCCATAGGCACAGGTCTTGTAGATTATGTGTTGCCCGTTGAGGAGATGCCACAAACGCTTATCAGGTATGTCCGGCATCCATACGTGGAGGGTCAAAGACAATCAACCATATCACAGGACAAGTTAAACAGGATATTCATGGCAACCCGGCATGTGACAGGACACGACTTCAGCCATTACAAGAAAAATACCATCTGCCGAAGGCTCCAACGTCGCATGGCAGTTCACCAGATTGAGGACATAGATGATTATATCCGTTATTTTCAGCAAACACCCATAGAGGTCAGGCTATTCTTTAAGGACATGCTCATTGGTGTAACCAACTTCTTCAGGGACAAAAATGCGTTTGAATTTCTTAAGGAGACAGTGCTGTGGGAGATGCTAAAAGACAGACCCTACGGTTCTAACCTACGCATCTGGGTTGCCGGATGTGCCACCGGAGAGGAGGCCTACTCCATATGCATTATCGTTGCCGAGGTCATGAAGGCCCTGAAGGGGTCTTTCAATGTACAGGTATTCGTATCCTCTTTAAAAAGCATGGTAAAATTAATTTCATGGTTTAAAGGCATGGATTCCTGCTTTCGCAGGAATGACAGTTACAGGCTTTTTCCAAGTTTGTCATTCC
>NZ_JABXWD010000209.1 GCF_019173545.1 Candidatus Magnetobacterium casense
AACAAGGTAAGAAGGGGTCAAGGGGGCTGGCCCCCTTGCGGGGGGTTCTGAAGGGGGCCAGGTGCGACCTGGAGCGACAAGAAGCGGAGCCGCCCCTTTCTTTCTTTTTTTTGAAACGTGCTATATATGTCATCACAGGATTTTTTACAGCAAGAAAAACTTCACGAGTGTTAGAGTTGAACGTGCAACCGTGTTATTGTAAGAGTGCTACAGGCATTGTTGTGAGTATAAAGGTGATCCCGCGTGCTGCCGGCAACGAGGTTGTTGGCTGTGTTGATGGTGTTCTGCGCATCAGGGTCACGGCCGCCCCCGTCGATGGACAGGCTAACAGATTGCTTGTCGAACTGCTCTGTAAGCACATCAAATCCAGGGACGCCTCCGCAAGGGTTAAAAAATCCGATATCAGGATTATCAAAGGCGAAAAGTCAAAAAACAAACTCGTCGAAATAACAGGCATAGACTCCATATAATCCCCCGTCAACCACCTGCGGGGGCACCACAATAAACCGTAAGATCAACATCATGCGGTTATGTTAAAATAATAAAAAAACAATACACATAAGGAGCAGATATGTCGGAGACAAAAGAATATCAACTTACCATAATAGTTGAATCTTGCGAAGAAGGGGGCTATTTTGCTACATGTCCATCGTTACCCGGTTGTCACGTGCAGGGGGAGACATACGAGGAGGTTATGGCAGAGATAAGGGCCTCAATAAAGTCATTTATCTGCGATTGCATACAAGGTGGTGAACCGGTTGGAGAAAACGATGTAACCGTAGAGTCTGTCAAGATCACTGTATGAGTTCCAAGTTTCCGGCAATTACATCCGATGAGGTCATCAGAGTGTTGAAAAAAGTAGGGTTCAGGCACAAGAGACAGTCCGGGACGAGTCACGCAATATTTTACAGGGATGTTGACAATAAAAGAATAAATGTTCCGGTGCATAGCGGACAAATCATTAAAAGAAAAACATTGAAGTCGATATTGTCCTCTGCCGAACTTTCCCTGGATGATTTCAACCGGTTGAGGGGAGATAATTAATCAACATTGCAATCGTAGAGGCGGATAGTAGCGTCGTAGTCAAATCGAAATATGCTATAATAAGAGCATCAAGGATGCTTAGTTGTGGATATAAATCTTTCACAGACCGAGGCTGACGCATTGATAGCGATGCATAAGTACTGCATCAATGACGACAGGATAGACTATCCAAATTTTGGAGGTGCTCTGAGGATACCGCTTGTCTCTGAGGATAAGCGTGAAGATTTTATGCTTGACATCACAAGGGGTCGCATAGAACTATCCAAAAGTACATTTCAGAATAGGGCAAGACAAATATTTGTGATTGTCCGTGTGGATTTGGGTGGTTCACCTCACAGAAACCCTAACGGTACGGAAATCTTATGTCCTCATATACATGTCTATAAGGAAGGATATGGTGACAAATGGGCTATACCTTTACCTTTAGACAAATTTACAAATCCCAACGATCAGTGGCAGACATTACAAGAGTTCATGCGGTTCTGTAATATAGTCAGACATCCAAGTATAGAGAAGGGACTGTTCACATGATAGGCGAAATACAAGATTTGCTAAACAGCTATATTGAATGGTTGAAAGACAAGACTACCGTTAAGCACATCGGAAATGATTGGGTACAGATTACCACCCCACACCTTGACCGTCATAACGATTGCTTACAGATTTATGTCAAGAAACAGAATGGCCAGTACGTGCTTAGTGATGATGGCTACATTATCAATGATCTTTTGAATTCCGGATGTAAATTTGACAGTACCAAAAGGCAAGACCTGCTTAGGATGTCACTTGCCGGTTTTGGTGTTCAAATGAGGGATGATGCCCTTGAGATACATGCCACTGCTAATGATTTTTCTTTTAAAAAGCACAATCTCATACAGGCAATGCTTACCGTCAACGATATGTTTTTCCTTGCTTCTCAGGCAATTAAGAGTCTGTTTTTTGAGGAAGTAGAGTCATGGTTTGATTTGTTAGGCATAAGATATACTCCAAAAGTTAAGTTTACAGGTAAAAGTGGCTATGACCATATGTTTGATTTTGTGATCCCAAAATCGAGGAAAGCACCTGAGCGTATTGTGCAGACAGTAAACAGACCAAACAGGGATACATCTGAAACATTTGCTTTCAAGTGGATTGATACAAGAGAAGTGCGTGCGATTACGTCAAGGGCATATACTCTCTTAAACGATTACAACAATACCATACCACGCGGCGTTGAAGATGCTTTGAATAATTATGGGATAACGGCAGTAAGGTGGAGTCAGCGTGACAACGTCAGAAGTGAGCTTGAGGCATAGCATAAATGCAGCCACAGCCGTATCCGATGTCTACCAAAAAACTGCGTTCCGGCGCCCTATAAGATGAAGCACTGGAGACTGATACCACACGACAATAGGGACGCCTTCTGCAACATGGCAGTTGACGAGGCCATTGCCTGTTGCGTCAATGACAACATATCACCGCCAACACTGAGGTTCTATGGCTGGTCACTGCCCTCCGTGAGCATCGGGGCATTCCAGGACATCGACGGCATAGACCACCAGTGGTGCGCACAGAGAGGGGTTGACGTTGTGCGACGTCCCACCGGCGGACGGGCAGTGGTGCATGGCGATGAACTGACATACAGCTTTACGGCCAACTTCGAAAACGGCTTCACAAAGAGCGTCCTCAATAATCACAAGATGGTCAATGCGGTCTTCTACCGTTCGCTGCAACGACTTGGGCTTGCGGTTGATTTCACTGAGGGCAGACTGGACAGACGGGGGTTGCTCTTAAGTGCGCTGTGTTTTGCGGCCACCTCCTATGGCGAGGTCTCAGCGGGGGGCAAGAAGGTCATAGGCGCCGCACAGAGACGCTACGCAAACAGCTTCCTTGAACAAGGCAGCATACCCTTGTCGGTGGACAGGGAGCTTGTCGCAGGCGCCCTCAGGGCCAACGATACACGGGATGTCCTGACGGGGCTGAGGGAGCTTTCCAGCAGCATTGATATCCTGGGCATGATCGATATGGTCAGGGTGTGCTTTGAGGAGTCCTTTGGGGTCACCCTCAGAGCCGACTCACTCACTCCTGAGGAGGACCGCCTGGCTGGAGAGCTTCTGTTAAAATATCGCTCGGAGAAATGGACTCACCGCCGGTAAACCCGTGGTAGTACGAAAACACACTGGATATGACCAAAAATCCCATGTAACTCTGCGCAACCTGCAACAACAACTGAAACGGTATGGCCAACACCGCCCCGATAAAGGGAATTACGCTTATGATTGCCCCAATTATCAATAATGCAATGTTTATACCGATAAAGCCCCCTACGCAGACTAAATAAAACCAATAGGCAGAGGGTTTGTTGATGATAAACGAGATACTGCCCCTAAGCGCCCTGAACACGCCCCCGCCCCTGAGGGCCAGGATACTCGTGCCATAGACGTTTACCGACAACGTGCCGGTCAGGAGAAAAAACAGCACCGTCAACGTAATAAGTGCGGAGAATATTTCGATAAAGTTGCCCAACTGCCCGCTGCCGGCATTGGCCGCATCTCTGAGCGACAGGATGAGTACGTAACAAGCGGCAAGCACGGCAACCTCAATGACCGCAATCAGACCAATTACAATGTTAAACCCCAACAGCGGGAAAAACATCCGCTTGCCCTCAACGTAGAACCCCTTCAGGGTAAACCCGTATTTGCGCTCCTGTACAGACTTGGCCAGGACGCCGCAACTGCCACCGTAGATGAAAACCAGGATCAGAACCATTGCAAGGATATAGACGGTCAGCACAAGGGCAATGACAATAGCAATGCTCAGATGCTTTGCCGTTATGAGGCTGGTCAGAGACTCCATCGAAAAGTTGTTGATGATCTGCATCAGATCGGAGCCAAACACCACGGCAACCAATACCAGGGGGATTGCAATCAGGATGACAAGCCCCGTCATTGCAACAAAGATAGCGGCTATCTGGATGGCCACTACAACCCAGTTTTTGTTTAATACCTCAAAGCCATTTTTGAATGAATCAGTAAACGTCATCGCCGCCTCCACCTATTATGTCAATCTCTTCAAAGAGTTCGTAAGGGACCTCCCGTATAAAGCGTGAAGGTCTTCCAAAGCCATTTTCCAGGGCCAGTGGGTAACACAGGTATAGTTGCTGAGATGCCCGGGTGGTGGCCACGTAGAACAATCGTCTCTCCTCCTCCTCATCCTGGGACATCAGCGCCCTGGCGGAGGGGAATTTCCCGTCGTTGAGGCCGATGACAAACACCACCTTCCACTCAAGCCCCTTGGCCTGGTGTACGCTTGACAGCACTATGCCCCCACCCTCGTGCGCCTGACTGTGTGTGAACTCACCGGAGACGTCCTGGAGGGACATATCGTTGATGAAGTCCTCAACGCTGTCATAGCGGTCGGCATAGGCCGATAGTTGCATGATGTCTTCGAGCCTGTTCTGTGCGTTGGGATAGGTGTTGACCAGGTAGTACTCCACGCCGCTGCCGAGCGCCACCTCAAGGGCATCTGATGGCCGGCGTGTATCGGCGAGCGTCTTTAGCGTCCTCAGGAGGTTGTCAAAGCCATCGGCAGCCTTTTTGGCTATCAACCCACCAGCGGCAGCGAGGCCGTCCAGGGGGCTTGGACTATTGGCCATTGCACGGCAGACCTTGTCGCTGGTGACATTGCCGATACCCGGGAGCATTTTTAAGAGGCGCTTGCAGCTTATCTCATCGGAGGGGTTTACGACAAGTCTGAGGTAGGCAAGGACGTCCTTGACGTGTGCCTGCTCAAAGAACCTCAGTCCCGACCTGACCTCATAGGGCATCCTGCGACGCTGAAGCTCCATCTGCACCTCCATCGACTGGTAGTGCGAGCGGTACAGCACGCCAATGTCGGATGGGGAAAAGCCGTCTACTGTGAGGTCTTCGATGCGGGAGGCAACAAAGGCCGCCTGCTCGTAGTTATCTGCAAGGGCGACGAGGTATGGCAGCGGCCCGCCCTGGCAGACGGCAACGAGGTCCTTGCTGTACTGAACGACGTTGTTGCTGATGCTTGCGTTTGCCAGTTCCAGTATCTGTGGGGTGCTGCGGTAGTTGACGGTCAGCTTAAAGACCTTGGCGTCGGGGTATCGATCGGGGAAGTTCAGGATGTTGTCGAAGTTCGCACCCCTGAAGGAGTAGATCGACTGTGCATCATCGCCAACGACCATTATGTTTCTGTGGCCGCTGCCCAGGAGGTCTACGATCTCACCCTGGATGCAGTTGATGTCCTGGTACTCGTCCACGAGGATGTACTTAAACAGCCTGCCGTAGTGTTGTCGTACCTGCTCGTGCTCCGACAGCAGGAGTCTGAGGTTGTGCAGGATGTCGTCGAAATCCATAAGGTTGAGCTGGAGTTTCTTTTTTTCGTAGGCATTGCTTATGTCGTGGAGCCTTTGCAGGTGGTTGACAAAGGACGGGTATCGTTGCTCGACAACGGATTGGAGCGAGCGGTCGGTGTTTTTGACAAAACTGTACAGGCCGTAGAGGACGGCGCCCTTGGGTATCGTTGCGGATTGTTTGCCAAGTTCCGCCAGGCATGAGTCTATCAGCTCCCGCGCATCGGCGGCGTCGAGGATGGAGAAGCCGTCCTTGTATCCGACCAGGGGGGCGTGACTTCGGAGTATCATGTTGCCGATATGGTGGAACGTACCTCCCCACAGCCCCCTCGTATCCGATGAGACAAGTGCCTCAGCGCGTCTCATCATCTCTCTGGCGGCCTTGTTGGTGAAGGTCAGCAGGAGGATGTTGGAGGGTCTGGTGCCGTGCTCGATGAGCCATGCCACGCGGTAGGTGATGGTGCGTGTCTTTCCCGTACCCGCCCCGGCAAGGACGAGCATGGGGGTGTCCGGGTGTGTGACGACATCCAGTTGGGCGGCATTGAGGTCGGCCTCAAAGTCTATACCCGACCCCACCGTCGGGAGCACTTTTCTTATGACGTAGCCCTTCATGATCGGACAACATTATAACCTTATTTCACATTATTATCAATCGCGCAACAAAAAAAAGAAAGGGGCGGCTCCGCTTCTTGGCGCTCCAGGAGGGGGCAGCGCCCCCCCGGCTCAATGCGCTCCTGGCCCCCTTCAGAACCCCCTGCAAGGGGGCCAGCCCCCCTTTTATGCCGGGGGTCGCTGACCCCTTGACCCCATATATTTTGCC
>NZ_JABXWD010000021.1 GCF_019173545.1 Candidatus Magnetobacterium casense
ATTTGGATATGTAAGGAATAAGACATAGAATCATCGCAAAAAAAACTGTCATGGACGGTGAGGGGGAGTTTTGTGTCTTAACTCAATAAGATTTTCACGGTAAAGTTATTTGTACCAATCTCACGTTTTACGATTTTGAGGAGGGTTTCAGCTCTAAGGGGTTTTGGCAGATAATCTGCCGCCCCATGTTTGATGGACTCTATGGCATCTTCAATGGAGGCCAGGTCAGTGATAACAACAACCTTGGTTTTGGGTTTTATCTGTCGAAGCTCTTTGATGGTCTCAATGGCGTTGATACCTGGCATTGCGGCATCCATCAGGATGATGTCAAAGTCGTCCAGGGAGGTCTTGCTGATGGCCTCTTGTGCGCTTGCGGCATCGTCCGTGTAATAACCGGCAGCGGTCAGGATTTCAGTTATCCGGTTCCTGACATCAGGGTCGTTGTCTACAACAAGGAGCCTTTTCATTGCCCACCTACAGCAGGCAAGATTGTAGTGTTCGTTTGGCTGCTGCCATAAAACCCCAGATCGCAACAATGGCTGCCGTTTATAGACGCATCATGGGATTGCTTGATTTTTAGCCCCGAAAACCGCAGGGAAAGGCTTACTCTTGTTAAATAATTATTTATCTCCCGGGCTAAATGACATAATACACTTGTTGTACGATTAAAATTGGTTTCATCCTGCTTACCCTCACACCCCTTCACCACACCACACAGTTGAACAGCGCAAGGTATAATTTCACGTTTTTTGGTATTCAATAATCCATGTTTTCTTGCCTTCCCCGCATAATTATTTAATTACTAAAGTATATATAAAAATGTTAGCGTTTGTCAATAGGACGAATTGCCTGGGGTGCATAAATTTGTTGCCGGATTGGATTGCAGTAACGCTACATCCGGCAATTATGCCCCTATGTCGTTGCGGTAGAACATGCCGTCGAAGCTGATGCTTTTTACGTTTTCGTAGATGCTTTGACGCACTGAGCTGATGCTTGCCCCGGCGGCAGTAACCGCCAGGACCCTGCCGGAGGTTGTCACCACGTTGTTGCCGTCAAATGTCGTGCCGCTGTGAAATACGCACAGGTCTTCCTTTGCCTTTAAGGACTCAAGCCCGTTAACGACGACACCCTTGTTGAACCCCCCCGGATACCCCCCCGATGCAAGCACCAACGTCATAGACGCCCCCGGCCTCCAACGGACATCCAATCTTTTGAGCGATTCATCGTGTATGGCTATCATGATATCGAGCAGATCAGTCTCCAGACGCATCAACACTGCCTGTGCCTCGGGATCGCCAAGGCGACAGTTGAACTCCAGCACGTATGGCACGCCATCCTTGATCATCACCCCCGCATACAGTATTCCCTTGTATACCATACCCTCCTTGCGTAAGGCACCTAGCACGGGATATATCACCCTGTCCATCACGACCTGATGCATGGAGGCGTTGATAACGGATGCGGGTGTAATTGCCCCCATGCCGCCCGTATTTGGCCCCCGGTCACCGTCAAACGCACGCTTGTAGTCCTGCGCACTGACCATTGGTACCACGTAAGAGCCGTCGGTGAATACCATAAACGATGCCTCCTGACCCTCTATGCATTGCTCCACGATCACCCTGTCACCGGCCTCTCCAAATACCCTGTCCTTCATGATGAGCCTTATGGCATCAATGGCCTCATCCACCGACCAGGCTACGATAACTCCCTTGCCGGCAGCCAGACCGTCGGCCTTTATCACAACCGGCGTGCCCATGAGTTTGACGTACTCCTCGGCATGGAGGTAAGACGTAAAGACCTGATACTGCGCAGTGGGGATGCCATATCGCTTCATAAAGTCCTTGGCAAAGACCTTGCTGCCCTCAAGTCTGGCCGCCTGACTGGTGGGACCAATTATCTTGAGTCCATCCCTGGTAAAGGCATCCACGATGCCGGCAACCAACGGCACCTCGGGACCAACAATGGTGTAGTCTATCCACTCGTACCTGGCAAAGTCCACCAGCGCCTTGATGTCGTCAGCGTTTATGTTCACGCAACTGGCCGTTTCGGCTATTCCGGCATTGCCGGGACAACAATATATCCTGTCAACACGTCTGCACCTTGAAAGCGCCCACACAATGGCGTGCTCCCTGCCTCCACCACCTACCACAAGTATCTTCATAACCTTTGCACCTTGTCCTGTCCCCTGAACCGGGGTATCAATTCTTTTTAATCCCCTCCATGAGGACTATTCCGTATCTGTCATGCTGAAAGGGATGTATCTCGGGGTATTTCGAGTACAACCATCCCTTAAATATCTCTTTACCGGCCTCGATGACCCTGACGTTGACAGCCGGATTCTTTGTCTCGTTAGACATGGATGTTATCGTGAGGGCATCCATCTTAAAATCCGGCAGAAACTCCCCAACGTTCAGCTTTAAGCTGGAACCCTGTATGGTATACTCGGAGCCGAGCTTGATGTTGATAACCTGGCTCTTCTTGGCCTGCTTATCGCTGATCGACAGCTTGACCGATTCCCACTTACCCTTGACGCTGTCGGGAACGACTATTTCGGCAACATGCCGGGTCTCTCCGTCATCGCCCTTATGCGCATTTCCGGATGCGTGCTGCTCGCCGTCGGCCACATGCTCGTGCGGATCGTTGCCGGATGCGTGCTGATCGCCATCCGTATGGCCTGCATGACCATCCGGTGAGACCTCCGGTGCAGGGGGCGGAGTTACCTCTCTGGGCTTGTTTTTGCTTTCCATGAGTTGTTGTGGGCTAACGGGTATCTCCGGTTTGGGTTCCTCTCTCTTGGTGCATGAAACAACTATCAATATCCATAAAAACAACACTGCAACAACCAAAATACCACGCCCTTGTAACAATATCTTCATTCTATAATCCCTCTCTTAAAATTTTAATCATAAGTATCTTTTAAGGATACACTTATAGCGCATTTGTTGTCAATCTCTGTAAAGGCAGGCAAATGAGCCGAGAAGGTAATTCCGTACAGATTTTTTATGAGATAGCTTCGTGATGTTTAAAGATCAAGGATGCTCAGGATGGGGTCAAGGGGACTTCTTCGTGGCCGGGGCGGGTGCGACCCGCTGCGACAAGATTGCGCCTCGCCCCTCCCCTTGCAGGGGGTTCTGAAGGGGGCCAGGAGCGCATTGAGCCAGGGGGCGCTGCCCCCTCCTGGAGCGCCAAGAAGCGGAGCCGCCCCTTTCTTTTTTTTGATGTGAGAGAGCTTCTTGCCGTTGACAGGTATGTCTTTGTTATGCTTAACTATAAATATACGGGTTTTTATGACAGAGAGGCTGGAGAAATTCAAGAAAATAATGGCAGGGATAACCTCGCTGCCAATAGTCATAACGCAGATAGACCCTGACGCCATTGGTTCGGCAATGCTGCTGCGTTATATAGCCATTACCTTTGGCATACAGGTGGATATTTATTACTGCGGAAACTTTGGGCACCCCCAAAACCGTGTAATTTATACGCTGTACGATATGGGTTCAATACTTTTTCCCATCAGGGATATGCCCAAAGACGTGCAAACCTGTGCCCTGGTAGATTCCTCACAGATAAACGACGCACGCCTGCATGGGCGCATTATAGCCCCTATTATCATATTTGACCATCATGAGATAGACTCAAAAATTAAAGAAGATGAGGCCGAACAGCGTTTCATGTGGATAGACAGGGTCGGAGCGGCCACCACTTTGCTTGTAGAAATGGCCTTTGCGCTGAATATAAACTTTCCCAAGAACAGCCAGGAGGCTACCCTTGCCGTACTTGCCGTCTTCAGTGATACGAAGATGCTCTTAAATGCTACGGACAGAGATATCTCTGCTTACTCCAGGATGTTGGAATATGCAGACAAGGATATCTTTCGGCACTTCTTCAACTATCCCCTGCCTCAGCGATATTTTGAGTACTTCAAGGATGCCATCTGCGGATGGAAGATAAAAGAGGCCATACTGGTAACGAGCATCGGATTTATACCCTCCAAAGACGCCGACCAACTGGCAATCATAGCAGACAACCTCATCCGTATGACGGAGATACAACTGGCCGTTACGTGGGCTATAGTGGACAACTCATTTGTGAGGATATCGGCCAGGAGTACGGACCTGTCCCTGCCACTGAACGAGTTTCTGCGAGAGCGTTTCGGGCCAAACTGCGGTTCAAAGACGTCGGCACTGGGCATCGCAGAAGGTGGCGGACTTATAAAACTCCCCATCGATTTCTGGACGGGAGAAGAGGTCAGGGAAGAGCTCTTTGCGCTGGTCAAACGTAAGATGGAGTACCTGATACTTGAGTACTCGGAATCGCCGATACTGCATAAAGAAAAAGATGTCGAGGCATGTGAATGGATCACCAACAATAACCATGATCTTGTATAGCAGAACTTTCCCCGGTCTTTTCTTTTTTTAACAATGGACATTAATACATTTGATGCATCTTTCCATGAGGGCAGGAAGGGGTATCCCTTGTTTGTTTTTATGCACGGGCTTGGAATGGACAAGAACGTCTGGGTCTGTCCTGAGAGGTCGAAGGTGCTTGCCGGCAGTTATCCCGTTGATGTGATGCTCTGCAGACCACCACAGAGCAAGGAGGTCTCACCCAATGAGCCGGTTCCATTTATAACCACGGGGCAACACAACAGAGGTGAACTGAAGACCGTGTTTCACGACCTGATGGCCTTAGATATGCCCTGTCTGTGTTTTACCCTGCAACGCCCTGCCAACACGATATCCTACGCCATAAGCGACCTGCTCTGTGTGCTGGATTCCTGCAGGGACTATACACGCCACGGTATCGTTATCGTTGGCCACAGTCGGGGCGGGGTGATTGCCAGGAGGTTTGCCGAAAGCGTTGCAGAAGCGCCCGTGTTGGGTGTTGTCACCATATCGTCTCCTCACGGGGGGTCAATGCTCGCTAAGTGGGCAACCGTGTTGTCACGATTTACGTCGTTGGTTATGCCCTATCTCAATGAGGCAGAGAGGGGATCGTTTTTGAGCAAACTCAAACGAAGCTTCAGTTTTCTCAGCAGCAAGGCAGTTGATGAGATGTTGCCAGGCTCCGAACTCCTGCGCTGTCTTGCCACGCAGCCATCAAAGAAGTTCTTTATGCTGACAATTGGAACGACCAGGGCAGAGCTATTTTCCCTCTATAGGGTGCAGGTAACCCCATGCCACAATAACGGCAACAGGACGTTGACATACAAGAGGCTCTTGTCTTTCCCTGAGATACTGGCCACTCTGCTGCCTGACGGCCTTGTCCCGGAGGAGATAACAGACGGTCTTGGCGATGGCATCGTCAGCGAACGAAGCTCACGCCTACCCTACGCAGACAGACACCTCGTCTATCCCCTGAATCACGTAGA
Source organism: Candidatus Magnetobacterium casense (assembly GCF_019173545.1). Classification (GTDB taxonomy): domain Bacteria; phylum Nitrospirota; class Thermodesulfovibrionia; order Thermodesulfovibrionales; family Magnetobacteriaceae; genus Magnetobacterium; species Magnetobacterium cryptolimnobacter. The sequence continues at coordinate 5,372 of NZ_JABXWD010000021.1, forward strand.
GGTACTCTTTGACGAAACGGTGAGGGCGGACATCCTCATGGAACTAAGACACCAGGGATTTATCTGAAGCCCCGAAAAAAAACATTCCTTGTTTGATTGTGGCGCTACCAAAATTTTATGCACCGCCAAAAACTCTTCTTGACTTTTAAGTGCAACACAGGTAAAATACTTTTATTTAAGGAGGGAGCACTTGGAACAGTCACATGCGTTGATAGAGATACCGGGAGTACCGGGCTATGTAACTTACTCATGGTTGGCAATGGCTATATTAATAACGGTGGCGGTATTAGTAAAGGGATCGATGCAATTGGTACCACGGGGTCTGCAAAACGTCATAGAAACTATCATAGAGGCCCTCTACGGCTTCTGCAAAGACAACCTCGACCATTGGGCTAAACCCTTATTCCCGCTCATAAGTACCCTGGGACTGTACATCCTCGTATGCAATCTCATGGGACTCATCCCCGGATTTGAGGCCCCTACGGCCAATATAAACACTACCGCCTCATGTGCATTGCCGGTCTTTCTGGCCACTCACTACTACGGCCTGAGGGTACATAAGCTGGCGTACATCAACCAGTTCCTCGGACCAATGCGCACCATATACGCACTGCCCCTGATGATCATGATGTTCCTGATCGAAGTGATCGGACATATCGCCAGACCGGTGACCCTGACTATCAGGCTCTTTGGCAACATGGTATCAAAGCACATAATCTTGTCAGTTCTGGGGGTGCTTGCCCCGGCCATTGTCCCAATCATCTTTCTCGGCCTGGGAACTCTGGTCAGTATAATACAGGCTTTTGTCTTTGTCTTGCTTGCAACCCTGTATTTGTCGGGCGCCGTGAGCGAGGCACATTAGACGTGTCTGTTAAATTAAAAATATCAGATGTTGATGATATAAATCTTAAAAGGAGGTTAAAGATGAAAAAGCTCTCAGTATTTATGCTTGCATTGATGATGGTGCTTGTTTTCTCACCCCTTGCATTTGCGGCAGAGGGTGATTCAACGGCAAATGTGCAGGCAATGGCGGCTATCGGAGCCGGATTGGCCATCGGCATTGCGGCCCTGGGCACCGGCATCGGACAGGGTATCGGACTGAGTAAGGCCTGCGAGGGCGTTGCCAGAAACCCTGGGGCATCAGGTAAGGTCATGGTTATCCTGATCATTGGACTGGGTATGATAGAGTCCCTTTGTCTGTATGCGTTCTTGCTGTCGCTGGGTCTGTTGAAAAACCAGAACCTGTTCTTCTAAACGCTATGGGAATTGAAGTAAAACGAATTGTTGTTGGTTCACTGGAGGTAAACTGTTACCTCCTCATAGACGAACAGAGCAGGGAGGCTGTTGTCATAGACCCCGGTGATGAACCGGACAGGATACTCAGCTTCGTGGAAGAAGGAATCGGTGGCAGCGGTGGCAGCGGTGGCAGCAGCATAGCCCTCAAGAGGATCGTGTGTACCCATACGCACTTTGACCACATCGGTGCTGTGCCGGAGTTGAAAGAGGCCACAAAGGCAGAGCTTATCTTCCATGCGGCTGAGACCACCACGTATGAGTCATCCAGGGATATGGCGGCCTTCTGGGGGTTTTCGATCGATCACCTGCCGCGCCCTGACAGATACGTGGCAGAGGGTGATGTCATTAAACTTGGCGACATACCTCTTGAGGTCATGCACACGCCCGGCCATACGCCTGGCAGTATATGCCTGTACATCAAGGGGTTGCTCATAAGCGGGGATACACTGTTTTCTGGCTCGGTTGGCAGGACTGACCTGCCAGGAGGCAGCCTCACTGATCTGAAAAGCTCGTTCCGACGCCTCATGAAACTCCCCCCACTTACGCAGGTACTACCAGGACATGGCCCACACTCCACCATCGCCGATGAATTGAAGTACAACTTCTTTAAGGACCAGCTATAAAAGATATGGTATCTTCTTTATATTTCACGGTAAAAGAAAGAAGGAGGGCGGTTTACGGCAGGGGTGCCTCACCCCCTCCGCCCCCTCCTCAGACCTCCCCCGCAAGGGGGCCAGCCCCCTTGACCCCATTTTACCATGCTTTTTTAAGAGGACACAAACAATGGGACAGGTGATGGAAGGCCACAGCTTGGCCAGTGAAATCAGAACCAGAGTAAAACAGCGAGTTGACAGCCTCAAGGAGGCCGGCATAGAGGTTGGGTTGGGACTGATGATCGTTGGTGACAACCCCGCCTCGGTGCAGTACCTCCAGGCCACCGTAAACGTCGCACAGAGCGTACACATCAACACCTATCAATACAGAATGCCTGCCTCCGTATCGTTGAACGAAGTCCTGAACACCATCTTTGATATCAACCGCGACGAGCGAATCAATGGCCTTTTGGTGCTCTTTCCGCTCAATAACAGGATCAATCCCAGGAGGGTTGTAAACGCCATCCTGCCGGAAAAAGACGTAGACGGCCTTGGTTCGGTTTCCGTCGGTAGACTGGCCGCCGAGGAGTCCACGTTTCAGATATTTGCACACGACTTCTCCAGGGCAGCCACAGAGAAACAGTTCCTACCACAACAGGCGGATTACCTGCCCTGCACTCCGTCGGGATTTTTGCCGTGTACACCTTTTGGCGTAATACGGCTGCTTGAGTACTACGGTGTGCAGTTGCGTGGGAAAAACGCCGTGGTCATTGGCAAGAGTCTTGCCGTTGGTAAGCCGCTGGCCATGATGCTCCTTGCAAAGGAGGCAACCGTCTCCGTCTGTCACAAGGGCACGGCAGACCTCGGAGCCTACCTGCGCAATGCCGACATCGTCTGTTCTGCAACCGGCGTCAGTGGCCTTATCAGAGGCGATATGATCAAGGACGGCGCCGTGGTTGTTGACATCGGTATCAACGTCCTCAAGGACGGCAGGATTGTCGGTGATGTTGCCTTTGAGGAAGTCTTGCAGAGAGCCTCGCTGGTGACCCCGGTGCCGGGAGGGGTTGGGCCGGTTACGATTGCCACGCTTCTTGAAAACACCACTCGCTCTGCTCAGAGTAATGCCCTCCTGAATAGCCCGCTGATTATGCAACCTTGATATACATAGAAAAATATCTTCTTTATATTTCATGGTAGAAAAAGAAAGAAAGGGGCGGCTCCGCTTCTTGTCGCTCCAGGTCGCACCTGGCCCCCTTCAGAACCCCCCGCAAGGGGACCAGTCCCCTTGACCCCATTTTACCATGCTTTTTTAAGAGGATACGTTTTTTTTATTTAAAGACCCACAGCTTATATCCTGCGAAATTCCATAGTAATCCCGCTGCCGTTCCACACAACGCCCCGATGTTGACCATCACTTGGGGATGGATGCTCGTGTAGCCACCCCCCACGGTGGCCACAATCGTTGCCACGGTGACGTTTAAGCCCATGCCTGCCGCACTGACAACGATAAACTGCATGAATTTTTTCCTGCCCTCTCCGGTTGACCGATCCTCAAAAGTCCAGCGTTTGTTGAAGTGGTAACTGAAAAACACGGCAACCATAAAAGACACGCCCTTCTGCAGGGCAAAAGGCGCTCCCTGCCTGCTCTCCGTGAGCAACGTTTCGATGTTGAGGACAACGAGGTCAACGAGTGTGTTCAGCACCCCGATGAGTGCAAACCGCAAAAATTGCTTAACCGGCAGTCGCCCGAAATCAAACCGCATCAGACGTCGAGTTCAAAGGCCATCGTAATAGCCTCAACCATACTGTTGCACCCTGCAATACCCTTCCATGCGATGTCAAATGCGGTGCCGTGGTCGGGGGACGTTCGCACAAAGGGCAGTCCGATGGTTATGTTGACGCCCGTGTCAAAGGCGATCATTTTCAATGGTATCAGGCCCTGGTCGTGGTACATGCACACGATGATGTCAAGCTCGCCCTTGTACGCCCTGTGAAAGACGGTATCTGGGGGGTAGGGGCCGGTAACGGGGATGCCCTCTGCCTGTGCCTGCCTGATTGCCGGCAGGATGTCTCTGTCTTCCTCGCTGCCCAGGATGCCGGCCTCACCGGCGTGGGGATTGACTCCGGCCACCGCAATCCTAGGAGCGGGCAGCCCAAACATCCTGGCCGCCTTGGAGGCCAGTCGGATCGTCTTTAAGACCCGCTGTGTGGTTATAAGCGTGGGGACGTCCTTGAGCGGCACGTGGATCGTCACGAGTATCACCCGCAATGGTCCCCCGCAGAGCATCATCGCATACTCCGTGGTAGAGGTCAGGTGCGCCAGCAGTTCCGTATGACCGCTGAAGTCAACGCCCGCCAGCTTCAATGCCTCCTTGGATATCGGAGCCGTAACCAGCGCATGGGCATCCCCGCTTAGTATCATATCCACGGCCCTTTTGATGCAGGCAGCGCTCGCCCTGCCACCCTGTGCCGTTGGCGCCGATACAACGTTTGCCTCAAGCGTGTTGGTAGAGAGCACGTTTACAACATCCGCACGGAAGTCCGCCTCGTTGGTCGAGCTGATGTCGTTGATGTTACGTTTCAGGCCGATTAGCTCCAGCGCCTTCCGTACAATGCCCGTGTCGCCTACGAACACGAGTTGTCGGTCTGCAAGTTGCGTATACGCCTTAAGCGCCACCTCCGGGCCAACCCCGCCAGGGTCGCCTAACGTCACAATAACAATCTTATTTCTAATCATTGACTAAGAGAGAAAAGGGAGGCGGCTCCGCCCCTCCCTCAGACCCACCCTGCAAGGGGGCCAGCCCCCTTGACCCCATCTTGACCTCCTCTATATTTGTGGGACACGAGTTGAGCAGGTCTTTAGTCTTGTCAATGCAGTAGGCTCGGTTTGGTACAGGTACAGATGTTTCCTCGTACAGAGCCGAGATGAATTCCGCCCTTTCCTCGGTTGTGATACTTTTTAGTACCACCGACAAGCCTGCCAAGAACCGTGCAGATATTTTCTTGGTATCACTTTTTTTCCTTGCGTTACTGCATATGTCTTTGGCTTCGTCAGGTTTTAGCAAAACTGTAAACTCACTGGGAATCTCTAAATCAGCTAACCTCATGGTTCCAATAAGGCTCAGGATACTGTCCTTGTCGGTCTCACGAGAGAAAACCTTTTCTTTGACTAACGCCCATATCTCTTGATTGCTGTACATTGCAGGTTTTTCACCTTCAGGGAGAGACATCCACAAGCTCAAGAGAAAGAAATCGATTGCCCTTAACGTTGCCTCATCGGCAAGCTTGATGATATGGTCAGCGTTCTTATCGAGTTCCCGGGCATAGTAATTACATAAGTCAGGCCTGTTTATGTAATAGAAGCTAAACATAAAATGAGCTAATTCAAGCAGTTTATCTTTAGAATTCTTGTTGTCCGCATTAACTTGCAGATACTTATCAAGGTCTATAATTTTCTGGTAATCGATATCTATATCAAAGTCCCATTCTATTACTTTTTTCTCTTTATTAAAATGGCTTAAAAATATACCGACATTCTGTATGTCTGAGGTTGAGAATAAAGAAGCTAATCTTTGTTTGTCAAAACCCCGCAATTCCTGTGCTATATTATTAACTGTAAGGTGTTCATTTTTTGCTATCCTGAGATTGTCTATGAGGAGGTTCAAAGATTTAAGTGTAACATCAGTGCTACATAGTCGCTTTTTTAATAGATACGGGTTTGAAGATAATTGTTTTACAGCATCGTTTCGATATTTTTTAAACATGTGTTCATTGTCGATACCACTGTTCTTATTAGGTCTTGAAAATGTATGGTTCGTAAAAGCATTGAACCAGATGTCATAATTATCAAAGTTGATTCCTTTCTCTTTTATATATTTTGTTGTTAGTTGGCATTTTTCTTTCAGAAAAAGTTTTATAACAGCCAATGTATCAGCATTCCTGTGTTTTTCTACCTCTAACTTGAGATTATCCCAACCTATGCCTTCAATAAAAGCTATAGCATTGCCATCAGATAGATTGTTTAATTTTAGGAAGGTACGAAATATATAAAAAACGTTTTTTTTAAGTTCTGTTTGGGAGTTAAATAGATTATATCCTAATGCTGTAAAATTAAGAGAATGACAAAATCTATCTACAACTGTTTCGTTTATCCCAAATGTTAATAGAAAGTTTAAAAAAGTTTCAATCTGAGGCAGTGCAGCTTTTTCTGTTAGAGCATTAAAGTCCAGAGCTTCACAAAATTTATTAATTTCCATGTTATCGACATTTGCTTTTTTTAAGCCTTTTAAGAAGAAGACAACACGAAGCATGGATATATCATATATGATGTCAATGTTAACGTTTTTCTTAAACAAATCTAACATCCCATCGGTTGACACTAACTTTAAAATCAAGTTATCCTCTTTATTTATTCCTAATTTCTTAAATACATTAAAATAGTTCGACGCTATCTGTAAGTAATCCCATACACATTCATATGTATAACTATTAATATCCAAAAAGCGTGAATCTTTGCTTTCCAACGTTCTTTCCTTCTCAGCAGCCCTTAAAAGATACTTGGCTGGAGTTGAATGAAAATACTGTATATAATGATGATTATTATTATAGTCAATATCTTCAATCCAGGCATTCTTTTTTATGTCTTCAATAAGATCGGGATCTCTGCCTATCCATCCTGAAACAACAGGGATTTCAAATTGAGATAATGCTGCTATTTTTAAGAGAACATCTCTGCCATTGGCACTAGCTTCGGACAAATATCGCTTATATATATCCTCTAATACTGTGTCTTCGTTAATATCGCTTAAACATTTGAATTGTTTTGTTGTTTTTGACTTGTCATATTCAAACACCGCAATATAAAAATTCAATATATGTATGTCACCCTCACAACGATTCACAATAACATTTATATCACCAATTTCTTCTTCTGAGGCTAATCTTTTCCCTATAATCTCTTTAATAGAATCAGAGGTATATTTTATTTTAACTATATATTCTTCCAACACTTTAAAGTAGTTTTCAGTATCTGAGTCTGGATCAACAAGATCGGGAGCAATATCTCGTGAGATCAACAATAGTTTCGCTTCACTCACTTGTTCCCACCGATATAACAGGTTATTTACTTTTCCAGCCATCAGATGACAGTCATCAATGATAAACAAGACATCTTTTCTATCATGATTCTTAATTTCGTTAAAAATATCGTCTACTTTATCGGTTACAGAATCACGACCATAAAGGTAGAACACTCTATTAAAGGTACCCTCTTTCAATAGCTTAAGCCCTATGTAACAGGCAATGGCCGATTTTCCACTACCAGGTTTACCTGTAATTAAACTACGACCGTATTTAGCTAAATTATCTATTATCTTTACAATATACTCTATATTTTCATAGAAAATACCTACATCAAAAAGCCTTCGTGTCTCCTTAACGCTCTTTGTATTAGAATAACGTAAGTCTTTAAATATAGTAAGTTCTGTTATATAGCTACGTATTTCTTTGTCAAACCACTCTTTAAATGATTCACGCTCTATAAATGTTAAAGTTGGCGGTTTTTCTTTACTCTTCCTTGCAACATACTCATACAGACGTTCTTTAACGAACGACGTACATTTAGTTGATCCAATTGCATATCCTTCTTCGTCCAGGAATTTTTCGAGTTTAGTTCTATTGTCATTTATTACTGCATTTTCACCTCCAGCATTTCTCCAGTAACAATTATTAACCCAGTTATCTATTTTTTCTCCATAATCTGGTAGTATGTTTTTGAGCATTCTGATTAATTCAACGGATTTTTTACTCTTCGAGCGCTCTTCACCCTTCTCTTCCTTCAAAATCTCTAAACTTTCATGCACGTCACGAACTGTTACAACCTTAAAAGTTACTTTTTCTTTAGTTTCATCGCTTACTTTTATTTGTTTCTCAACAAGCAAATTCTCACTTTTTGATGCAATATCGCTCATATACCATATTTTGTCTCCCTTTTTGACCTGTACAAGCTCCACGACTTCCTCGTCCCCGTCTTGCCAGATTAGAGTGATATCGTCAATCTGCTCTAAATTAATGCGTATGAGGTCACGTCTGTTAAGCATATCTATAAAATGTGAAACAGCAACATGGTGCTGATAGGAAAAACCTTCCTGGGCCTCTATCCCGCCAGTATTAGGTGTCAAGCCCTTATACGATACTTGCTCTGTCATCTACCCCCCTCTATGTATATGTGCCCTAAGTGCCACCTCCGGGCCAACCCCGCCAGGGTCACCTAACGTCACAAGAATAATATTATCTTTCATCGGTAGCACTCCATTCAAACGTGGTCATGTTGCTGCCGCATAGTAACAATGCCATATTATAAAGGGATAAAAGTGGCCATGGCAACCACGGTTGATTGTGGTGCTATCATTTCAATTGTATAGCTGAACTATTACCATTTTTTTATTGCCCTTTGAGGTAGCTCCACAGTTCACCCACAGAGGTAGATTCCCTTAGTAGTGCCTTAAATGCCTGTATTTGCTCAACGCTTTCAAGGGTTCTGACACTGTCCATGAGTGCGGTTGACTCATCTGCGTGCTTGATCTCAAGGATCACTTCTATCCCCTCAAGCAGCCCCTTACGCTCGCCCTCTATCAGTCCTTCCCTCCTGCCTTCGAGCTTGCCTTCGTCAAAGGAATTTTCACGCGCACCCCTCTCATCCTGTAATCTCATCTGCCAATATTCATACACCTCAATTTCTTTCTTGCTCCAGGTACCCTCATTTGCTATCTCATAGGCCTCCTTTATTTCCACGAAATCAGCACTCTTAGGCACCATCTCCAGCGAGTACGCATTCTTTATGAAATATACCCACTTCTCTACTATGCTCTCTACCTCAGCCTCTGTCTTTGTGAATTTGGGTAGCTCTATAAAAGTGAATTCAAAGTCTTTCAACTCCTGTTTAAGCGTATCTGTGTTTAGTATTAAATGCCTTGTTAAATAATTACCGCCATTGAATATCTTAAAATCCACGATACCTATATATATCACCTGATGCAGTACAGGATAGTCATCTCCCTTACCTAACTGAGCAATATATGCCTTACTCGTATAATAAAGCACCCGTTTTTCAAATCCCTTTTGCTTTTGTATCTGTATCTCCACTATAAACGTTACGCCGCTTTTGTCTACCGCCTTGATATCCAGTATAGTTTCTTTCAGGCCTTCCATCTTGGGCATCTGATAGGGATTCAATATCTCTATGCCACCGATCTCTCTGTCCCCACGGAGGTCCAGCACGGCGTTTAAAAAAGATATCAGTATCTCTTTCTTGTTTTCGTTGCCAAATATCTTTTTAAAAGCTATATCACTTTTTACGTCAACAAATCTCATACGTTTATTTTAACACACCTTGAATATTTTGTGCGTTAAAATCAGGTAGCGCTCACATGATTAAAGGAGGGATTTTGCCCAGGCTCAATAAAGCCATTTCTTTATCTCTATTGAGTACACACCAGGGGATACCTCATAGCTTTTTATAAGTGCCAGTTTATCTCTGTCCGGAAAGTTGTCCTCTGGCATGATGTCTACCTTGATGTTGCTGGTGCCCTTTGCGATCTTGCCTTTTATGCGGGCATAGATGCCCTTCCCGGACAATGTTACAGACTCCGCCGTCAATTGGGAATTCTTCAGGACAAATAGACCGTTTATGGCTTCAAAGTATTTCAGTGGCAGGTATATACCGTGATTGTATATGTCGTTAAAGGCAAAGTCCATGATCTTAAATGACAACTCCCCCGTGTCCTTGTAAAAGGTGAAATCCCCCGACAAGGTACCATGCCCTTTTAAAGAGAACTTCTTCAGGTAATTAATCCCGGACAGCTCTATGTCATACATATTGCCAGTTATGTCTGCGAGGCCATCTTTTATGGTCCCGCTGCCCTTTATGTGACCACCACTTAAGCCGGCGTTAAAAGATACCTTCACGGTATTAAAGGGCAAAAAAACAGGATTGACCCTTACCGTGCAGTCTTGCAGTACAAGGATGTCGCTGTTTTTTAGCAGTATCAACCTGATCTCTTTTATTTTGACGGCAAACAAGCCATCCTTTCTGAACCCGTTTACCTCCAGGACAAGAGGTCTCTCCACGGACGTCTTTAGCCAGTTAACGATGAGTTCATCCGGGATGGCAATTGTCCAGATGCCAAAGAGTATGGCAGCGAGTGTCACCGAAACAATTGCAATGCCAATAAATACCTTTGCAGTGAGTGTCATGTGTTCAGCTCGCTTCATTTCCGTGCCTCGGACGCCTCACTGACGTATGATACATCCACGGTGACGTCAAATTTCGTGGGGTCGGAGAAACCTTTTTTCATGTTCAACCTCCTTATAAAAAGCCCTGTTGAGCCATGCTCCATTTTATACAGAACGTTTACCAGTTCATTGAGACTTACACCGTTTATCTTAAGCTCGGCATTTTCCTCCCTGAACTCCATAAACGCACGCTGCGCCTGCAGGGCAATGGTTGAACGCTTTTCCTTAAGCCCCAGCGAAGACATGACCTCGCCAATGCCCTGCAACAGTCCACCGGTGCCAAGGCGCCTCCTGAGGGTGCCCTGCTCGCCCCTGAGACGTTCGTACTCGCTCAACAGGGCGTTGTACTGCAGGATGTTGTCCTCTGTCCGCTTGAGCACGGACGCCTTTTGGTGCAAGACGTTAAGGGCAAATATCAACAGCAGCAGCAGAAATACCACGGCAGATAGCACAACCACATTGCCCTTGAAATACTTACCCCCAAAGAGAGATGACTTCCATCTTCCCGTCATTGCCCCTGCCCCTCCGTATGCAGATCTTCCGAAGTACCGACGTGTATGCTGAAGACAACCTTGGGGGCAGCGACCCCTGGCTCAATGTTGTCGGTGGCAGTCTTGGTCTGCATAACGCTCACCTGCGAAAATTTCACTGCAAGTTTGCCCTTGTACTGGTCAACTTCGGATATCCTCAGGGCCTCCCCCTTGAGTACCATCCCCTGAGATGACATGTCAACTTCGGTCAGCACAACACCGGAAAAACCAACGGAAGACAACACAGACAGATTTTGCAGCGGCGATATGCTTTCAAAAAAAGCCCTCTCTGCTTTGGCCTCCTTTACTTTGGCCTTGAGCTGATACAACGGGTCAACTACCCTGGCGTCATCGACAAACGCCCTCTTGTACGAAGTCTGCATATATGATTTTAACGTTTCAACGCGCTTGTTTACCAGATATATCTTGTAGCCCGTGTGCGATGCCACAAGAACAATAAGAACCGCCATCAGAAACAGCACTATCCGCACCCCTCTCTGTGTCCTGACAACGTCCTTTGTGTATGCCAGCTCCCCCCGTGCCAGGTTCATCAGGGGGAGGTTCAACTCCTCCTGGCACATGTCCAGGCGCACACCCTCCGACAACCCAATATCATCATACAGGGAGTCAACCGAGAATTTGTTGATCTTGTACCTAAGCTCCAGCGATGTCACCACCTTAGGCTCAAGCCCCAGCGCCTTCAACTCCGAAAGACACCCCTGTAAAATCGCCTTGTCTATGTACACAACCAACACCTGAAACCTCTGACCACTGCCCTGTTGCCCCAGCACGATGCAGTCTGCTACGCAGGCATCATAGCTGCCACGGATAAGCCCCTCTATGGCGTAGGGCAGGGTCTCAAGTATCTTGTCCTTTTCCGAAAAGGGCATCTCTATGATCCTGTAATTGAGGCTGTCTGCCCGTAAGCAGAGATAAGTGGTCAGTGTCCTGTCATTGAAACGCTCCTTGAGTTCCTTGGGGCAATCACCTTCCCTCTGTAGGGTTATCGTCTGTTGGTGCGTGTATACCGATGCCTTGCGTCTGAATATATCCACGACAAGGATTGAGCCGGGGGTCGCTGACCCCGTGGTGTCTGCACCGAGGCTGATAAATGCCGCCGTCATTGTTTTTAAAACTCCTTCCAGTACAGGATTGTTTCCTTGCTGCCCCCGATGATGGCCGTGGCCACGACATCCTTGACGATGTTGGCATTGGATGCCTCAGAGGTGATTGAGAAGGTGTCGCTCTTGACCTCGATTCTGCCAATCAGGGTCTTGCCGACGTGTTGCATCCCGGGGACGTTTTGTATGTCGGAGGTGATCGAAAACGGCGTCTTTTTGCGAAACTCCACGACGGCTGAGGCGAGGTTTTCGTCGATGTCCTCTGACAGACAGTACAGCACGGGTGGTTCTGCCGTGTTGATGTTTATCAGGCCGTCGCCATGGACGGTGATGTAGGGCAGGAGCTTTTTGTACACATCGGGGGTGAGTTTTTTGATCTGCCGCAGTTCGTCGGTGCTGAAGAGGTTTGCGTTTTTGGTGTCCTGTTCGGCGGGGGCAGCGCCCCCCGGCTCAATGTTTGTGTATCGTTCTTCCGTGTCGGGGTCTATCCAGTCTGCGACGTAGTAGGCGATGTCCTGGTTGATGTCAAGGCGTTTGAGCAGGCGCTTGAAGCAGGTCAGGGCAAACTCGTTTGTCTTTCCGTTTTGGCTGATCAGCGTGTTGACATTGAACCTGGCGTTTTCGTCCGTTACGCTGATAACGAGGTTGTCATTGCCCTCTGTGGCGGCGTCATAGGCGGAGGCAATCGGGCCAACGGGGAGCGTGGTGGCATTGAAAGTGGTATATTTAACGGTTCTTATATAGTCCTGGAGGTATTTTATCGCCAGCTCGACACCGGAGGATGCCAGCAGGGAAAGCCTCTGTCCGTCACGATAGTTGTAGAGCAGGTTGGTGCCCACGTAGACGCTGTAGGCAAACTCCACGATTATCGTCAGCAGCAGGGTCAGCACCAGCAGCGTCAGGATAACAATGGTGCCCTGGGACTGTCTCAGTGGTTGCGTTAATGCAGAGATGACTAAAACCTCCTGGTTATTCTGGGATAAAAGGTTTCGGACAGGGTCAGAGGGGCATCCCTGAGATATATGGTAAGCGTGGTCCGGATGTATGTTGGCATCCTGGCAGTGATGACCGTATCCCATGTCTTAACGGCGACCTTGGGGGCGAGCCGCCCCTGGCTCAATAGGGTCAGCGCCCCTGGCTCAATGTTTGCGGCACTGTCGTCAAAGACCTCCACCGTAAAGTCCCGTATGTTATCGACGACCTCGACCTTGACAGGGGGTATGTTTGCCCCTGAGGGTTGGACGCTTTTGTACAGAGCGAGTTTTTTATTTTTTTGCTCTTCGACGTAATAAGCCACGTGTTTATAGCTCGTCCCCGCCCCGGCAAACGTCGTCATGTATATGCCCGATGTCTGTCGTGCACGGGTGTCACGGTCGATTACCCTAAACCGTCCCATGTCCTTGTTGGTTGAGTAAAATGACGATTCGACTTCTTTTCGCATTGTCTCAAAGAGTTCCCTGCTCTCCTGGAGTTTCCACATGTAATCGTCCATGCCGCTTATTGCCCGTTCTGACAAAAAATATGTGTTATAGAGAGCCAGCGATATCACCGAAAACAGACATACTGCCACCAAGACTTCAACGAGGGTAAAACCTCTCATTGTTTCTTGTAAAATGTCCTTAAAACTACATGTTCCTTTTCTTTCTTCACGATTATCTCCACCACCAGAACATCGGGCACGGGGCTGTCATGACTTCTCAGCTCAAAGGCATAATCGTTAAAAGGCACAGGGAACCTGCCACTATCCTCTGTCACGTTTAACCTCAACGATTGAGATAGCTTCTCCCTTGCCAGCAGAGATGCCACCGTTATCACCTCATGTCGCTGCACAACGGACAGATTGTAGTTTAACGTATGAATCAGCGTAACTAATACGCCACCTAAGATCGCAATAGCTATTAGTACCTCCAGCAGGGTGAAGCCATCTTTCCTCATTCATTAAAAAGCTGCTAAACTACCTGCTACACCCCCCCCAATTGACTGAACGTAATCAGCACCCTTTCAGTCCCCTTGATGTTAAACGAACTCTACCGACAGACGGTTGAGATAGTCTGTCAGTTCCGCTACGACAGTCTTTATCCTACCCGAATCCTTCAAAGCGGCAGCCGTTTCCAGTGCCTGCCCTAGCTGTGACAGGGCCTCCATGCCAAACCCCTCGGACATCTTCTTCATTCCACCACCAAGCATCTTGATAGAGTCATAGTCGCCTTTGCCAATAGAACCGAGTACCTCTGATACATCCCTGCGTCTTTTTTCAAGGAACGTGCCCACCTGTTTTTGAAACTTGGCCTCTACGCTTACAACAATCTTCTCTGCCTCTGTAGTCATTTACATACCTCCCAAAAAATATATTTCAAAATATTCATATCAACATTAAGGTAAATATTATAACCAAAGGGGTCAAGTTAAAACAACAGAAAAAAATGGTATCCTCTAAAAAAAGCATGGTAAAAGGTTTCACAGGAAGGGGTCAAGGGGACTGGTCCCCTTGCAGGGGGGTCTGAGGGGGGG
>NZ_JABXWD010000210.1 GCF_019173545.1 Candidatus Magnetobacterium casense
ATGTCTTTCTCCTTTCTGCATGTGTTATTACATACAAATATTATTACACATAAACCACTTTTTTTCAATACTTTATACATCGTCCACGCTTGTTTGGAGTGCTACCGATTTTTTACAGCAAGATTTTTTTCTAATGTGATAGCCCTGTGCACGCTGCAAGAACTCCTTTACTAAAGCGCATTGTTTTTGATATATTAATCGATAATTACCGGGATATTCAAAATAAAGACAAAGGAACTAAGAGACATGGAAAAAACCAACACGCTTAAACTTGGGCTTCCCAAGGGCAGCCTCCAGGAGTCAACCTTCAAGCTCTTTCGCAAGGCGGGCTATCACGTATCGGTGTCCTCGCGCTCGTACTATCCCTCGATAGACGATCCGGAGATTGAGGGGATGCTGATCAGGGCGCAGGAGATGGCGCGCTACGTGGAGATAGGGGTGCTTGATTGCGGCCTGACCGGTTACGACTGGATACTTGAAAACAACTCCGACGTGGAGATAGTCACCGAACTCAACTATGCCAAGGAGGGACTTCGTCCGGTGCGGTGGGTGGTGGCGGTGCCAAACGATTCACCGATCAGGGCTGTGAAGGACCTCCAGGGTAAGCGCATTGCCACGGAACTGGTAGGTTTCACCAAACGCTATCTCGCCGACAACGGCATAGAGGCCGAGGTCGATTTCTCCTGGGGTGCAACGGAGGTCAAACCCCCTCAACTGGCCGACGCCATTGTGGAGTTGACCGAAACAGGCTCTTCGCTGCGGGCAAACAACCTGCGCATCGTGGAGACGATCCTCGTGTCAACCACACGCTTTATCGCCAACAAGGGCGCATGGCAGGACGCCTGGAAACGTGAAAAGATTCGCAACATGGTGATGCTCCTTGAGGGCGCCCTGGCCGCAGAGGAACGCGTCGGACTGAAAATGAACATCCCCAGGGAAAATCTCGGCGCCCTCAAGGCAATACTGCCGGCGTTGCACTCGCCAACCATATCGGAACTGACTGACAAGGACTGGCTTGCCCTTGAGGTCGTCATCGAGGAACGCCTCGTGCGGCAACTCGTACCGTCACTGAAAAAAATAGGCGCCTCTGGTATCGTGGAATACCCGCTGAACAAGGTCATCCCATAACAAGCCGACAAGAACAATAAAGGGGGTAACCGTAGATTCCGCCCAAGGGAGGGAAAGGGGCAGCAGGTGTATATATCATCCGCATGAAGGAGAAATTGCGGCAAGGTACATACATATATTAGGCGCATTAAAGGTAGGATTTTTCTCTGCTGCCCCCTATACCTAAAAACCTTGAACTATAAAACCTCCTATATCTATAATCCTCAATAAACTTCAACCACTCCAACGGTATACAGCTTATAGCAATGTCCCGTGTTTGTATTGTATCAGAGATATTTTTACAAAACAAGAGAAATCTTCTTCACGTTACAAAGTCTGCATGTGAGATTTTTTCACCGATCTATTTCTGTCTATGTTATAATATACACCAGTATGATGTATTAAGGAGGCAGAGGCATGAAAAACATCGGAGAAACCAGATCGATGCAAGCGTTAAAAGTGCATTTATCAATAGATGAGATAATTGAGGCCGTCAGGAAAATGAAAAAAACTGACAGGGAGGCATTCATCGAAGACTTGATAGCTGCAACCTCTTCTGAATATCTCCAGAGCATTAAAGAGGCAAGGGCGGAATATAAAGCAGGTAAGGTAAAATCGCATGAAAAAATATTTGGTAAATGAATTATGTCCTTGTTTATACATCCAGAGCACAACGGGATATCAAGAAATTAGAACCAAAAATAAAAAGTTCCATCGATAAGGCTATGCTAAAATTGAAAGAGGAACCTTTTCTTTGTTCGACAAAGCTAACCAACCCCAAAATTGGCAGTTACAGATTGCGTGTAGACAACTACAGGGTAATATTTGATATTGAAGGGTGGGACATTGTAATTCTCAGGGTTGGCCATAGACAGGATATTTACAGGAACATATAGGGAGAGACGTTACAGAAATGCAAGATTTTTCTGCATTACGCATGAACTGGCGTGGTAAGCCTTTGGCAAGTCAGAGATGCTCACTGTTCATAGACTATGAACCATCGTTCATAGCTTAATACCTCGATGGTTGCTTGAATTTGTGTGTTTACATATGAACATTCGTTCATACCTGCACTCCTGTCTGATTTATACACAACGCAATAAGTCAACCACAGATGCTCTTATTTTAAGGCATTATGTACCAACTGTGCTCCTGGCATGATTTTTGATATCTTAATTCTATAAAATCATCAGGGCACATTAAGAGTACTATGTGTTCTGATGGAGGAAGATATTCGTTGATATACACCAAGAAGCAAAACATTTGAAAAAAACATTGACAGAGATGTTATAGTTATTATATAAAAGAATATAGGAGATTTTTAAGATAAAGAAGAGCGTGAGGTGTTAATAGAAGCACACAGAGTAGCAAAAGAAAGAAGGGGCGATTCTGCCTTCTTTTTCGCTCCAGGTTTTTTTAAAGAGGATACGTTTTATAGTTAAATGATTGATTGTGTACTTAACAGGGATATCATAAGTAACAGGCAAGACAGATGTTGTTGTCATTGTTCTGTATTACAGACCGTTAATGGTATATTTTTTGCTCCCCCCCCATAAGATTTTTGTTTATTTAACGCAACCTTACAATTACCAACTGATCTGTTGCTACCCAATGCTTGTAACAGCTATATTTTTGCAGATTTTTATATACTCTATGGTTTCGCAGTTTCTGGATTTATGTTTGCCTCTGTTCAAGCCAGGGACATGTTTCCAAGTGTGTCATTCTTGGCTTGACCAGGAATCCAGGATGCGTAAAAGGATAGTTGCCATGAAATATAAAGAAGATACAAAGAATTGTACCATGATGAGGATACCACTAACAGCTTAATAAAAAGGTGGCTGATAAATGTGTAAAAATATGATATGCTAGCATAAGTTAAACACGAGAGAAAGGAAAGATATGTTTGACCTGTTAAGATTTAGCTTGGGTGATATGATACAGTGCGGCCACCTGATACGCCAGGCCACGGCGGGGTGCGAGTGCATGGAGGACGCCGCCAACGAAATACTGAAGACCCTCTACAATAACTTCAGGGATTCCGACACGGGGGAGGGCGATTTTGCGCTCGTGAGGTTTTTTAAGACACACCGCTTCGACAAACTCCCCCAGGAGTTGAAGCTGACAGCCCTTGAGTGTTTTGCTCAAGTCCCCCAGGAGGATACAAGCTGCCTCACCCTCCTTGCCACCTGCGGCATAGAGGACGCCTGGAACAGACGGCAGACCTCCCGGGGACATCAGGTCATCCCGCTGTACAGCGTGTCGTTTGTTAATTCACTTCCAATGATCCATGGCCTGCTGTCGCAGCTTGGTGTGGATATCCATGACGTGGTACATAGCAATGGGCAAAAACACTTCACCGATGCAGACAAGACCTTTGGCGTCTTCTACGTCTACGATGCAACGGACAATCCCCTGGTACCGGCACAGGAAGAGTTTGTCATCCCCTATGGTATCAAGTCGGTGCTGGGCTTTGGCGGGGAACTCCCCAACGGAGAGATGTTTGCCGTCATGATGTTTTGCAGGGTCTACCTGTCGGACGATATTGCCGCCATGTTCAAGACCCTTGCCCTGAGCGTACAGTATGCCGTTGTGCCATTTAAAACAGCCGTATTTTGCGATAATGGCGGACCACCCCCACAACCGGACTGTGACTCGCTGCAAGCCAGGATTGCCATCCAGAATAACCTCCTCCGTGTCACAGAGGAGATGACTCTGATGACAACCACCAGGCTCGATGACATCGTCAGACAACGCACTGTGGAACTGAGGGAGAGTTATCATACCCAGGGGGTGGTCAATGCAATCCTGTCGTTGTCGTTGTTGCCGATGTCTTTAGATGCGCAGTTGCAGGAAATCCTGGAACTGCTGTTGTCGGTGTCGTGGTTTGCCCTGGAACCCGTTGGCAGCATAGCTATTGTTGAGGACGAACAGGACGTCTTGGTCTTGAAGGCGTATATGAACTTTAACGAACACCTGCTAACGAAGTGTCAGCGTATCCCGTTTAACAGATGCCTGTGCGGCAGAGCAGCCTATGAGAAGCAAATTGTTTTTTCCAATTACATAGACGAAAGACACGAGACAACCTACACTGGCATGTTGGAGCATGGTCACTACTGTGTGCCGATAATATCGCCTGATGGCAACGTTTTGGGTGTGATCAACCTGTACGTCAGGTGTGGTCACAAGAGAAGCCAGTGGGAGGAGGAGTTCCTGTCCGCCATTGCCAAAACGATTGCCGGGATCATCGAGCGTAAACGCATGGAAGATAGGCTCAGGCTGCTAAATGAAGAGCTTGAGGACAAGGTGATGACGCGCAATCTCGACCTGGTAATAGCTAATTCAAGGCTCGAGGTGGAGGTAAAAAACCATAAGGACGCCAGAAGAAAACTAAAACACAACTATCAGGTACAGCAAACGATAAACTCTATCCTGGAGATATCCCTGCGCTCCGGCTCCCTTGATGAAACCCTGAGAGAGATACTTGCCGTTGTGATCTCCATCCCGTGGATATCGCTGGAGTCCAGGGCCTGCGTGTTCCTCGTTGATGACAACAAGAAGGTATTAAGGATGTATTCTTCCTACAACTTTAACGACGACCACCTCAATACCTGCCGGGAAATCCTTATCGGACAATGCCTGTGCGGGAAGGCCGCATCAGAAAGAAAGATAGTGTTTTCCGGCGGGATACACACCGAACCCCATCACGATATCGTCTACAGAGACATACAGGAGCATGGCCACTACTGCGTTCCCATAATGTACAACAAGCAGGTAATCGGTGTCTTTACGGTCTTTACCAAGGAGGGACACGAGAGAAAAAAGGCCGATGAAGATATCCTGCTTGCCCTGACAAACACGCTGGCGGGGGTTATCATGCGCTACAGCACGGAGGATATCCTGAAAGAGAGAGAGGAACACCTCCGTTCGGTTATCCAGACATCCGTAAATGCAATATTTTCAATAGATACCGATGGTCGCGTTGCCTTCTGGAACGACGGGGCGTCAAGCATCTTTGGTTACAGTCCAGACGAGGTAATCGGAGGAGACCTGTCGGTGATTATACCGAAGCGATTCAGGGACGATTACAGGGCGGGGCTTTCGTGTCATTTTAGCAGTGGTCCGCCGCCCCTTGCCACAGGAGAGACCTGTGAGCTTATTGCTTTAAACAGGGACGGCGTAGAATTTCCGATAGAGTTGTCACTGACTAGGTGGAGTGCGCGCTCGGGGACGTTTTTCACCGGGATCGCCAGGGATATCACCAGACGCAAGAGTGCCATCACCGAGCTTGAGGCAAGCCTCAGCAAGCTGCGCAGGATAACGGGTGCGGTGATGGAGGCGATGTCCGTGGCCGTTGAGGTACGCGACCCCTACACGGCAGGTCATCAGCGCAGGGTGGCAGACCTGGCCCGCCGCATTGCCTATGAAATGGGACTGTCTGCCGACCAGACAGAGGGCATCAGGGTGGCCGCCGAAATACACGACCTGGGGAAGATATCCGTCCCCGCCGAAATACTCAGCAAGGCAGGGAAGATCAAGCCACAGGAGTTTGAGATCATCAAGGACCACTCAGAGATCGGTTATAACATCCTCAAGGGTATCGAGTTTCCATACCCCGTAGCGGACATTGTTCTTCAACACCACGAAAAGCTCAACGGCACCGGATATCCGCGAGGGTTGAAGGGGGATGAGATACTGATAGAGGCACGGATCATCTGTGTGGCCGACGTGGTAGAGGCCATGGCCAATCACAGACCCTACAGACCCGCACTTGGAGTGGAAAAGGCCATGGAGGAGATTAGCGCCAATAGCACCATTCTGTATGATCCCGATGTGGTACGGGCTTGTCTGCGGGTCTTTAACGAGGGCTTTACCTTTAAACCCTGACAACTATCCCTTAGTCAGGTACTTAAAACACATCGCTCACAATTCGTACCTTCTTTATATTTCATGGTAGCACAAGAAAGAAAGGGGCGGTTTGTGACAGGGGCGGGTGCGACCCGCTGCGGGAAAATCGTGCCCCACCCCCTCCGCCCCCCTTCAGAACCCCCCGCAAGGGGAGGGGCGAG